>JAZDII010000018.1:0-14949 GCA_043805085.1 bacterium | reverse complement strand
AACCAAAAAAAATCCTTTTCGTGAAGATTTTTTTATCACGCGCCGCCTAAACCCCACGCCGGAGCAGCCGTTGCGCGGGTTGACGATTTGCCTAGACCCCGGCCACATCGACGGCAAGTGGGCGGATATGGAAGAAAGGAGTTTCAAAATCGGGAATGGGCCGATTGTTGCCGAGGGGGAGTTGAATATGACGGTGTGCCGTCATCTTGCTTCTTTGCTTGAAAAAGCCGGAGCCAAGGTGGTGTGGACGAAGCAAAATGCCGAGCCGGTCACTCCTCTTCGCCCCAAAAATTTTGAGGCGGAGGCGGTGTCGTTTTTGTTGGAACAAAAACCCAAGATTCTTTCTTCCCGTTATCAGTCGGAAATTTTGAAAAAACTACGCGAAGCATCGGAGTTGCTTTTCTATCGCGCCGCCGAGATTCGGGCGCGGGCGGATCGCGTGAATCACGAATTAAAGCCTGACTTGACCTTGTGCATTCATCATAACGCCGCGCCGTGGAAGAGGCGGCGCAAGCGGCTTTATCATTGCAATAAATTGCTTCTTTTTGTCCACGGTTCTTACATGCCGGAGGAATTGGCGTATAGTGATCATAAGTTCCATCTTGTGCGTAAGGCGTTGGAGCAATCCACTCCCAAGGAAATAGCCATCGCGGAGGCCATTGCCCGCCAGATGCAATCGGTGTGGGGATGGCCGCCGCAGAATTACGATGATGAAAAGACGGTCTGCCGTGTGAGCGATTCGCCCTACGTTTGGGCGCGCAATCTTCTGGCCAACCGGCTTTATGATGGTCCTACGGTTTTTGTCGAAGGCCCTTACATGAATGACAAGGGGATTTATCCGCGCCTCATTGCGGGCGATTATGAAGGGGAAAAAATGATTAAAGAAAAAAAATACCGCAGCATTTTCCGCGAATACGCTGAAGTTGTCGCGGGAGGGGTGATTAATTATTATTCTCGCTCCGCAATGGGTTTGTTCTACGTGGAACCATTACCGAAGACAAAACCAGTTGAGGAAAAAGGTCTGTTTTCTCCTTAACATTACAAAACATAATGGATTTTTTCAATCTTCCCAAAAACCCCGTCATCATCCTTTCGCGTCCCGACCGCATTGGCGACGTGGTGATCACGTCCAGTTGCTTTGCTCCCATTCATGAAAAATATCCCGACGCGCGGATTTATTTGCTGGCGCGAAAAGACCTGCAGCCGCTTTTTGCGCGTTCTCCTTACCTTGCGGGATTTATTCCTTTGCCGGAGATGGCGCGCGAGGAGGAAGTTTTGCGCATGTTGTGTGAGTTAAAGCCGGACGTTGTCGTTCACTTTCAGCCCCATCCCGTTTGCCAACGTTTAGCGCAAAGGGCGCGGGTTCCTGTTCGCATCGGATGGCGGCATTTTCCTTGGACGCGAACGCTCACTCATGCTTTTTCCGATAGGCGCGCCGAAGGGAAAAAACACGAGGCTCTTTATAATTTTGATCTTCTGGAGTGTCTTGGAGTTTTTCCTCCGTCGAGGCTGCAAGCGGCGATTCATCCGCCTGAAGAAGCGCGCGTTTCTCTTGCGGCCAAGTTGGGGACGACGCCGTTTGTCGTGTTGAATCCGACAACGGCTCGCGCGGTGCGCCGTTGGCCTGCGGAACGTTTCGCGCGGCTCGCGCAGTGGCTTTGCGCTGATAAAAACATGGCCGTCGTTTCCATCGGCGCATCGGAAGGGGATTTACGGGAGTTCGCTGCTTTGTCTGGCGACTTAGATATTGTTCGGTTAGAGGGGAAGCTCAACCTTGCCGAGCTGGCTTGGCTACTTCGCGCCGCACGCTTGTTGGTGACGTGCGACACAGGCCCCTCCCATATCGCCGCCGCCGTGGGTTGTCCCCAAGTCACCATCTTTGGCCGCACGGAACCGCCCTACGGCCCCGCGCGCTGGCGGCCTTTAAGTGACCGCGTTGTGCTTGTTTCAACGTCTGTTCGCCGCCGTTTTTTTGAGCCAAAGAGGGTTTTTTGGAGGAGGGGATTTGATTCGATTAGTGTGGAAATGGTTCAAGAGGCAGTGGAAAAGGTTTTGGGCGATAGACCAAAACGTTGACGTTGGCGCACGGTGACATAATATCCCCACTTTATGATAGGTTTCTCTTTTCCTTTTCTTGCTTCGGGCGGGTTGTTGTTCGCTTTTTCACATTCCAACGCGGCGGGCAAGGGCATTCTCGCGGTGCTTCTTTTCGGTTCGATTTTCAGTTGGTCGATTATTTTTGCGAAATTTTTTCTCACGCGCAAAGCGCAGCGCGAGACGCGGCGTTTCATCAAATATTTCCGCCACGCGCAGCATCCGCTCGTCATTTACGAGAAGCAGTTGACATTTGATCCGTCGCCCGTCGCTGCGGTTTATCAAGCAGGCAGCCGCGAGCTTTGTTTTCACATGCTCGGCTCGACGGTGGTGGACGACACCTTTGCGGCGCGTCACGCGGTGGCTGAACCGGCTGACGGCATGACGATGGCATCCGTTCGTTCGGCCATGGAACGGGCTGTGGGGGAGGAGATGCTCAAGATGGAGTCGCAGCTTTATGTGTTGGCGATGGCGGTGAGCGGCGCGCCGTTTCTGGGTTTGCTCGGCACGGTGTGGGGCGTGATGGACGCTTTCAGCGGCGTGGCGATGGCCGGCCAAGCGAGTCTTTCCGCGATGGCGCCGGGCGTGTCGGGTTCGCTCATCACGACGGTGATCGCGCTTTGCGTGGCGATTCCTTCGATGTTCGGCTATAATTACCTTGTCACGACGTTGCGCGGGATGACGGTGGAAATGGAAAATTTCGCGGCGGAATGCGCTTCCAGTTTTGAACACGAATACGCAAGGAAGCAGGCATGAGAAAGCATTCCGGTAGCATGACGCGGGCGACGTTGAGCGAAATCAACATCACGCCGTTGCTTGATTTGGCGTTTGTGTTGCTCATCATTTTTATGATCACGACGCCGTTGCTGGAGCAAAAAATCGTCATTGATTTGCCGGAATCGCGTCCGACGGCGGCGGAAGAGGAAGTTGATCCGAAGTCTATCAAGCAGATCGCCATTGATGAGGTGGGCCGCGTTTATTTGGACGAAGAGAGAGTGGAAGTCGCCGATCTTGAGAGCCGCTTGATTGCCTTTAAGCGCGCCGACAAGAACGCCGCGGTTTCGCTGCGCGCGGACGCGAACTTGCGTTATCAGCAAATCGTTCACGTGTTGGACGCCATCAGAGAGTCGGGCGTTAAACTTGGCCTGGCCACGGTTCCCGAAGTAAAAAAATGAGACACTTTAAACGCACCCTTGCGTGGGTGAGTTTAGCGCACGTGATTGTCATTGCGGCGTTGCTCATTCCTTTTTCCTGCGCGTCGAAGAAGAAGGTGAAGTTTATCGAAGTGGTCAACCTTGGCCCCCTTGGGGGCAGCGCGGGCATAAAGGGCATGGACACGAAGGCTATTCCGTCCGCTTCCTCGCCCGCTGCAAAAGGTTCTTCCGCTCCCGACACAAAGCCGTCAACTCCGGTCGCTCACAAACCTAAAAAAGAACCAAAAGAACAGGCTCCTGTTGCTCCAGAGCCGAAGCCTCAAGCTCAACCCAAACCGTCGCCTCCCGCTCCGCCTCCGCCGCCTTCTCCTGAACCTGCGCCTGAAGTTAAACCTAAGGTTGCTCCCAAACCCGAAGCAAAACCTGAACCCAAACCCAAGCCCGCCGAGATCAAAGTCAACACGCAGCTTGTCACGAGGGAAAAAACCTCTCCCGATGCTTCTTCCTCCGAAACTTCCGCGTCAACTTCGCGCGGGAAGAAAATTTCCAAAAAGACTAAAGCCAACGCAACGAAAGAGGAGGGTGAGGGGGGAGATGAGGGGCCGAACGCGGCTGATGTGCAAAAAAGTTTGCGGCAGAGTTTGCAGAGCGTGGATATTAAAGTCGGCGGCGAAGGCGGCACAGGCACTGGAGGCGGGACGGGGAGCGGCGACGGATCGAGGGCGGGCAATAATGTCGGCGCGGATTCCGCCGTTGCCCGATATCACGCTTTGATTAAGGACACGTTTCAACGTGAATGGAAAAAACCGCAGCTGGCTGGCGCGGCGAAACTGGAAGCATTTGTTTCCATCCGCATCGCGCCGGACGGTTCGGTGAAAAACCTCGGTATCAGCACTCCGTCGGGCAACGAAGAAATGGACGCTTCCGTGATGAGAGCGGTCAACGCCGTGAGTAAATTAAGCCAGCCTCTACCGCCCGGCCTTGGCAACCCTGATTACGAAGTCGCCGTGCATTTTAAACTGGATTAGGGAGCTAAAAAATTTATCTCGCCATAGGGTTCATTTTGTTTTCAATACATACATAATGATGCTCGCGAAAAAAATTCTTCTTTTGGGTGGGCTGCTTGCTTTCAGCTCTTTTTGTTTTGGTCAAGATTCCAAGCCGGTGGTGGTCATTGACCAAAGCGCTCGTTTCAGTATTTACGTGGAACCTATTAGCGGGCCGAACAGCGCGGAGATGACAAGGATTTTAGAAGACGATCTTAAAATGTCGGGCAGCTTTAATCTCGTTGCGCAAAGCTCCGCCACGTTGATTGCCGAGGGAGTTTATGCAGGCCAAGTTTTGACGGGTAAGCTGACGCCTTACGGGCAGAGTCCTTCCTTTAATCGCGTGTTTGAGGGCGATTGGCGGCAGGCCGTGCATCTCTTTGCCGATGCCATTGTCAAAAGCGTCACGGGCGTTCCCGGTATTGCTTCCACGCGCGTGGCTTTTATTTCATCCAGCACAGGGTCGAAGGAAGTGTATGTGATGGATATAGACGGCTCCAACGTCGTCCAGCTTACCAACGATAAATCCATCAGCCTAGGCCCTAAATGGTCGCCCAACGGCAAGGAAATCGCTTACACCTCTTATTGCAAAAATTTTCCGGACGTGTGGATCATTAACCTTGCGACATCGCGGCGCAAACGCGTGGCTTTTTTTCCGGGGTTAAACGCGCAGCCTGCTTTTTCTCCGGACGGAGAGACGATCGCCCTTACTCTTTCTAAAGACGGCAACACGGAGCTTTACATGCTTCCGGTAAGCGGCGGTTCGCCGACGCGCCTCACGCAAACGCGCGGCACGGAAGCTTCCCCCACATGGTCGCCCGCCGGAGACCAAATTGCTTTTGTGTCCGATGACCGCGGCTCCATCCAACTGTTTGCGATTTCTTCAAAAGGCAGGCCGATGAAGAAGATTGACACCAATTCATTTTATACAACGGAACCCGATTGGTCGCCGGACGGGAAGATGATGGCTTATTCCACGCGCATCGGCGGGCAGTTTCAAATTGCCGTGACATCGCTTGAAACAGGCAAGCAAATGATCCTCACTTCTTACGGTAATAACGAGACGCCGAGCTGGACGCGGGACTCCCGTCATCTTGTTTATGCGCGCGACGGCAATCTTTATCTGCTTGACTCTCTGACCAAACAGTCTCTACAAATCAAAAATAATTTAACACGTAACTCTGAACCCAATTGTTCCCGATGAATATGCTAAAAAAACCTTTTCTCGCCCTTGTTTGTATCGCCCTTGTCGGCTGCGCCAGCAGCAGTAAGTCGCCGGACGGCCAGCCTTTTTCCGGTTCCGGAAATTCCGACGAAGCGATTTATGATCAATCGGCTGCAGACGGCATGTCCGAGCCGCTTCCAGCGCGCGATGAATCCTCCAACCCTGACGCCGCTGATTACAGCACGCTGGGGGGCTACACGATTTATTTTTCGTTCGACAGTTTTTCCATCGAAGCGGAGCAACGCCACAAGGCGGAGAACGTCGCTTCATGGCTTCAAACCCATCCGGGAACGAAGATCATTATTGCCGGCCATTGCGACTCGCGTGGCACGACGCAATATAATTTGGCCCTCGGCGAGCGGCGCGCGCTGGCGGTGCGGTATTATCTTGTCGGCCTTGGCGCGGACAAAAGCTCGATTTCCACGGTTTCTTACGGCGAAGAACGCCCGGCTGCCGTCGGCGAAACCGAAGAAGCTTGGTCCAAGAACAGGCGCGCCCAAATCGGCATCTTGAAATAACACGTGAACGCCGTCGAACGGCTGGGAAGCAACGTCCTCCTGCGCAGCTCCAATTGGCTGGGCGACGCCATTATGACTATGCCTGCCGTTTGCGCGCTAGCTCAACAACTGTCGCCCAACGCGCGGCTCTCGATTTTAGCTCCGCCTAAACTTCATGAAGTGTGGAAGCTCGTTCCGAACGTTGCTGAAACTCTTCCCGCCACGCCGAATCTTTTTGAGACGGCGCGGCTTTTAAAAAAGAGGCGTTTTACTTCCGCCGTTATTTTACCCAATTCCCTTCGCTCTGCGTTGGAAGTTTTTCTCGCGGGCATTCCCCTGCGGTTTGGCTACAAGGGCCACGCGCGGCGTTTTCTTTTAACCTCGGCTTTTTCCAAAATCATTCCGCCTTCCGGCATTCAACATCAAAAAATAGATTATCTGCAATTGATGCGTCTCATCGGCCTTGACGTTTCGGATGAGGCGGGACTGCCTGTTGTCGCGCGTCCGCTTCCGCCTTCGTTGAGCGAGCCGTTTCTTGTCGTTTGCCCGGGAGCGGAGTTTGGCCCCGCCAAGCGATGGCCGGCGGAGCGGTTTGCCGAGGCTGCGGATAACATCGCGGTGGCGCGCGGTTGGCGCGTTGTTCTTCTTGGGGCTAGAGCGGATGAGGCACAAGCGGCTGCTGTGGAAAAAAAAATTCGCGCGCCGCATCTCAATTTGGCGGGAAAAACAACGCTGGCGGAATTGGTTCAATGGCTCGCTCACGCGCGCCTTGTTCTTTGCAACGATAGCGGCGCGATGCATCTGGCCGCTCTACTCCGCGCGCCGACGGTGGCTATTTTTGGTTCCACCGAGCCGCGCCTCACCGGCCCTCTTTCGCCGACAGTGCGCGTGTTGAGGGAGCACGTTCCATGCAGTCCTTGCTTTTTGCGGCGGTGTCCTCTCGATTTTCGTTGCATGAACAACGTCGCCGTGGAACAAGTCGTCCGAGCCGATGAAGAGATTCTCGCCCGATGAAAATTTCCGCCTGTCTCATTACATTGAATGCCGAGCGCGTTTTGGGGCGTTGCCTCGCCAGCGTGGTCTCCGTCGCGGATGAGATTGTCGTTGTGGATTGCGGCAGCGTGGATCGAACTTGCCGGATTGCGGAAGGATTCGGCGCGCGTGTGGCGCCGCATCCGTGGGAAGGATATGTGCGGCAAAAAAATTTCGCCGTCAGCCTCGCCAGCCACGAATGGATTCTTTCCATAGACGCGGACGAAGAGCTTTCGCCTGAACTCATCAGGGAAATCTTCGCGCTTAAGCAGATGTCCTTCAAAGCCGACGGTTTTTTCATGCCGCGCGTCGTTTATTTTCAAAATCGGTGGATTCGGTTTGGCGATTGGCATCCGGATTTTCTCATTCGCTTGTTTAAGAAAAATAAAGCGCGCTTCGTCGGCGGAGCGGTGCATGAGCGGCTGGAGCTTGCGGGAACGGCGTCGCATCTGCGCGGCGAGATTTTTCATTACACCTACGCCAACCGCGAGGATCATCTTCAGCGTATGGAGAAATACTCGTCTTTGTGGGCGGAGAATGCTTGCCGCGAGGGGCGGCGTTGCGCCGTTTGGACGCCTTGGCTGTGCGCGGGTTGGCGGTTGTTTCGCGGATTTATTCTTAAAAAAGGCTGGAAAGGCGGCGCGTTGGGCTGGCAGATTGCGCGGGACTGCGCGTATGAAGTTTTTTTGAAATACCAAAAACTTCGCCAATTGCGCCGTGTTAATAAATGAGCGCCACCGCCCGATCCGCTTCTAAAATCATGTTGGCCGTGATGGGGTCGAGAATTCTCGGCCTTGTGCGGGAGATGGTTCTCAACTCCATCTTCGGCGCGGGCAAGGAGCTTGACGCTTTCATTGCGGCGTTTCGCATTCCGAATTTACTGCGCGATTTATTTGCGGAGGGCGCGCTTTCCACGGCTTTCGTGACGACTTTTTCCAAAAAACTGGCGAAGGAAGACCGCCCCGCGGCGTTTCGTTTAGCCAATCTCGTCATGTCCTCCATGTGTGTTGTGATGTGCGTCATCGTGCTTCTCGGCGTGATTGGCAGTCCTTGGCTCGTTCCCCTCATTGCGCCGGGGTTTGAAAGCATCGCTGGAAAAACCGCTTTGACCATTGACCTGACGCGGATTCTTTTTCCCTTCATTCTCGTCGTTTCCTTGGCGGCTGTGTACATGGGCCTGCTCAATAGCCTCGGCAGTTTTGGCTTGCCCGCGTCCGCTTCGACGGCCTTCAACGCCGCGTCCATCTTGAGCGGCCTTGCCATTGGTTATTTTTTTGATCCTCATTTTGGGCCGCGCGCCATTTACGGTTTTGCCATCGGCGCGGTGTTCGGCGGGCTTGTGCAGCTCCTCATCCAAGTCCCGCGCGCTGTTCAATTCGGCTACCGTTTCGCATGGAAACTGGATTGGCGCGATAAGGGGCTGCGGCAAGTTTTTTTTCTCACTCTTCCGGCGATCATGGGCAGCGCCGCTGTTCAAATCAACGTGCTGGTGAACACATGGTTTGCTTCCTACCTCGGCGATGGCGCGGTGACGTGGCTGAACAATGCGTTTCGTTTGATGCAACTGCCCATCGGCATGTTCGGCGTGGCCATCGCTGCGGTCACGTTGCCCGCCGTTTCTCAATCCGCCGCCGCCGCTAACTTCGACGCTTTTCGTTCTAAAGTGATGGAGGGATTAAAGCTGGCTTTGTTTTTGACGATTCCCGCGTCCATCGGCCTTGCTATGCTGGCTTCGCCCATCATCGCGCTGATTTACCAGCGCGGCGCATTCACGGCTTACGATACCTCGCAGACCGCTCTGGCTTTGCAAGCTTACACCATCGGCCTTGCCAGCTACGCTTGCCTCAAAGTTATCGCGCCCGTTTTTTACGCGCTCGATTTGCCCGGCATCCCCGTCAAAATCAGCATCGTCGGCATCATTCTCAACGTCGCGCTCAATTATTTTTTCATCCGCGTTCTGGATCTCGGCATTCTAGGCTTGCCATTGTCCACGTCTCTTGTGGCGTTGCTGAATTTTTTGCAATTGCTCATCGCCCTTCGCTTGCGATTGGGGCGATTGGGGCTTTCGCGTTTTGTGCCCTTTCTTTTGAAACTCGCTCTAGCCGCGTTGATAATGGCCGCCAGCGTTTATGCTCTTGATCGCGCCCTCGCGCCGCATTTTTCCTACAACACGGTCGGGCGGCTGCTCTTTCTTTCTGTGACGATTGCTGTCGGCTTGGCTCTTTTTCTCGCCGTTGCCGCCGTTCTTCGTATGAAGGAAATTTCCATGATGCTTTCCATCGTTAAGCGGAAACAAGCGGCTCCTTAAATTTTATTCGCCAAAGAAAAAAAAACTGGCACACTTAACCTTTTATTTATTTGAAAAGGAAAAACTTTGGCTGGAGAAACATTAGAAATAGAAGGCGTCGTTAAGGCTGTGATGAAGGGCACGATGTTTCGCGTGCGTCTTGATAACGGCCATGAATTGTTGGCGCATATCTCCGGCAAGATGCGAAAAAATTTTATCCGCCTCGGCGTCGGCGATCGCGTGAGGATGGAGATGTCGCCTTATGATTTGAGCAAGGGCCGCATCACCTACCGGTGTTCCACGATGAATGAAGGAACGGCGGGAGCGACGCACTACAGAAGAAAAAGGTAGCGGCATCACGCCTGAATGATTTTTTTTATTTTGGCGTAAGCCTTTTCAAGGTCGTCCAAGTCAATGCAGTAGGGCGGCAGAAGATAAAGCGTGTTTCCCAACGGCCTGATCAAAAGTCCTTCTTCCAAAAATTTCCGTTTTAGCGCAGGAGCGATTTGATGGGTATAAGCCGTTTGCGCCTCTTTCAGATTGAAAGCGGCGATGGTTCCGCAAACGCGCGGGGCGATGACGGTGGGATTTTTTTTGCAAGTTTGCTGATTTGTGTTTCGTGCGTTTTTTGAATGGCTTGAATTTTTTTCTGCGTCGCAGGCTCTTGAAGCAGTTCCAGAGAGGCTAAAGCGGCGGCGCAGCCTAGAGGATTTGCCGTGTAAGAATGCCCGTGCGCAAAGGCTTTGTTAAAATCCGTTCCTAAAAAAGCATGATAGATAGAGGGCGTCACGACGGTCAACGCAAGCGGCAGAAATCCGCCGGTTAAACCTTTGGAAAGGCAAAGCATGTCGGGAGTGCGTTCGATTTGTTGCCAAGCAAAGTTTGTTCCAAGGCGGCCAAACCCGGTCATCACTTCATCAAAGACGACGAGAATGCCATGAGATTTGACGAGGTCGAAGACTTCTCGCAAAAACGAGGGACGGCAGAGGCGCATTCCGCCCGCGCCCTGTAATAAAGGCTCGACGATGAATGCCGCCGTTTCATGCGCGTGATTTTTGAGGCAAAGATTGAGCGCGTCCAGTGCGGCTTGCTCTTTTTTTCCCACGTCAGCGTCTCCAATCCAAGTGGCGGGATAAGGCAGTGTTTTGACTTCAAAAAAAAGCTTTTGAAAATGATCGTGGAAGCCGGAACCTTTGCCAACGGCCATCGCGCCAAAGGTGTCGCCGTGATAAGCTCCTTCAAAACTCAAAAACAGCCGCCGCTTTTCTTCTCCTTGGTTGCGCCAAAATTGATAAGCCATTTTCAGGGCGACTTCGACGGCGGTAGAGCCATTGTCCGAAAAGAAAAAGCGTTTAAGGTTGGGAGCGAGCATTCCCGATAGTTTTTCGCACAACGCGACGGCCGACGGATGCGTGAAGCCGGCGAAGATGACGTGCTCCAAGGCGAGAGCTTGTTCATAAATCGCGCGGGCGATTTTGGGATGCCCGTGTCCGTGCAAATTCACCCACCAGCTTGAAATTAAGTCCAGATAAGCCGTGCCGTCTTCCGCGTAAAGATAGGCGCCTTGGCCTTTCGTAATGCCGATCGGAAAGTCCGCCGTTTGCTCTTGAGTAAAGGGGTGCCAAAGAAGCTGGCGGTCGAGTTGTTGCAGCGTCATAAATAATTTTTGAGCGCGTTGGATAGTTTTTGTGGAAGCTTCACAGCCTTTAAGTTTGCTGCACGAACGCTTTTTAATTGAGGAAATTCGGCCAGCACTTTCGTTCGGCCATAGTCTTCAATTGCGCGTTTGTTCACCGCGTTTAAATGGCCGTTTATAATGACTCCCAATATTTTGATGTTGCGCTTAGCCAGAGCTTCAAGAGTTAAGCAGGTGTGATTGATGGCGCCGAGTTGGCTGCGCGCGACGATGAGAGCGGGGAGGTTCCATTGCTTCATTAAATCCGCCATGAAATAAGCAGGGCGAATGGGCGTCAGCACGCCGCCCGCGCCTTCGATGACGAGAGATTTTTCAGGCGGCAGAGAAAGAGAGGAGGGGACGATGGACGTTTTTTCTGCGGCGGCGGCAGCGTGGGGAGAAAGAGGTTTTTGAAAAGTGTAAGCTTCCGGATAGATTTTTGTTTGAGTTATTTTTTTCACTACGTCGGAGTCTTTTCCGTCCACAAGACCCGTCTGAATCGGCTTAAAATAAGCCGCGCGGGTGTGCAGGCAAATCCAAGCAGCGATTAAAGTTTTCCCGACGTTCGTGTCTGTTCCGGTGACAAAGATGGCCATAAAATTACGCCCGCGACTATTCCTTCAACAGAAGAGCATAAAAAATTTCGTAGTTCGTTTCAATGCCATTAGGCAAGGCTTTGAAAATAGGCGTCAGTCGGCTCGATCGATATTCCGCATGAGGAACACAAGCACCCGTTCTTTTCAGATGTCTCACGAATTCCCTAGGATTTTTAAAGATTTGCTTTTTTGTCTGATACTCAAAAAAAACAAGGCGATGGTTTAGCTGCAAGCAATGCGCTTTTAAATTTTGAAAAGATGGATAAGAGTGCAGCCCTGATGGTTCGTCAGCCGCTTGGCAAGCTCTCTCCCATTCGGAAAACGTGCCTTGCAATAAGGTGGAAAAAGCGAGGCATTTTGTTTTTTTCCATAGACGGGAGATTCCTTGTTCAAGATTTTCAAACCATTGAAAAGTGAGATTGGAGATCATTAAATCGTAGGATTTTTCAGGGAAGGCAGCTTGCTCGGCGTCGCCGACGAAATAAGCCGCGTTGTCCAAGCGACGAAATTTTTCTTTTGAAGAGGCGATCATCGCCGGTGATATATCATTCAAAAGATAACGCGCGCGGGGAAAAAAGTTTAAAAGTCGTTCCGTTAAAAAACCCGTGCCTGCCCCAATATCAAGGATGGTTTGAGGGTGAAGGAGTGTTTTTTCTTTAACGAAATTAGCTAAAAAATCCGCTGCGTCTTTTTGAACAAGAGCGTATTTTTCGTAGTGAGCGGCGGCTCGATCGAAACTTTTTTGAACACGCGCTTTATTCATGTGATTCGACAAAGTTTTGAATTTGCTGAAGCACAAAGCCCGTTTCCTTACACCCCAACCCGTGCAGACCGGAAGAATGAAGCGCGATCTGAATGTGAGGCGCATGCTTAAAATTATCCTCTAACAAACGCGGCGGAACGATGGGATCGTCCGAACTGCCTAGAATCAGACAAGGAATTTTTGGCGTTAGATTTGAAAAATCAGTTTTGAGTTTCTGGAAATCTTGTTGAAGCAAATTTGCGTTCATCGTTTTTGGAATTTCAAATTCAATTTCGCATTGCGCGTGAAATGTTTTTAAAGAGGCGAGGGGATTCTTTTGAAAATCGGCGATCATTTTTTCTAAAAAACGCGCGCGCGCCTGATGCAAACGCGAGTCATTTCCGAGAAAATTCAAAAAGCTTTGAAGCCCGATAAGTCCTTTGAAGGGAACGTCTGATTGCAAAAGTTGAATCAACCCCAAGGAATGTCCGACGCCGAACCATTCCGTCTGCGATTCTTTTTCTGGCAATGGGCGGGACGGTTCGTTGAAATATCCTAAGTCCCAAAACAGACAGGGGTGCGCGGCAAAATGCTCCTTCAAATGATTCCAGAAATTTGCGTTCAACCCCCACCCGTGGCAAAAAATAAAGCCGATCATAATTCACTTATTGCAGATAAAAATTTTTCTATGTCTTCATTGGAATGCTTGGTCGTTAGAGCAAGGCGCAACCTTGATTTAGAGGGCGGGACAGTTGGCGGGCGGATGGCGGAGACGAGGATGTTTTTTTGCAAAAGCTTTTCCTTCGCTTGCAATGTTTTTTCCTCCGTTCCTAAAATGATGGGGATAATGTGAGTGGTGGATGCGCCTGTGTCAAAGCCGCGTTGTTGGAGATTTTTTCTCAAATCATCCGCTCGTTGCTCAAGCAGCTTGCGTTGTTCTTCCAAGCTGGGAAGCAGTTCCCAAGCGGCTTGGACGGCCCCGATCACCATTGGCGACAGAGCTGTGGAGTAAATAAAGCCCGTGCTTTTATTGATGAGATATTCTTTCAAATTGTGACAGCAAGCGATGTAGGCCCCGAAAACGCCCAGTCCTTTGCTGAACGTTCCCATGATGAGATGAGGAATTTTTTTAAAATCATGCAAGGTCGAAAGTCCATAGCCGCGCTCTCCTAGCACGCCCGTGGCGTGCGCTTCGTCGAGGTAAAGAAACGCTTCGTGCGTTTTTGCCAACGCAATCAGGCGCGGAATATCCGCCACATCTCCATCCATGCCAAACAGCGTTTCAGAAACAATGAATTTTGGGCGCGCTTCGTTTTGCGCTGCTCTCAATTTATTTTCCAAATCTTGAAAATCATTGTGATGATAGCGAATCAATTCCGCGCCGCTTAAAAAAACGCCGTGATAGAGGCTGGCGTGATTGAGCTTGTCGAAGAAAACAAGAGGCTTTTTTCCAAGGATTTTAGAGTCCAACAGCGCGGCTAGAACCGTTGCGTTTGCTTGATAGCCTGAATTGAAAATAAGCGCCGCTTCCGTTTTTTTATCTTGAGCGATGCGCGTTTCCAATTCTTCGAAAATGCGCCTGTTTCCTGATAAAAGACGCGAGCCGGTCGCTCCCGCGCCGTGTTGAATCGCGCAGCGATAAGCCGCTTCTAAAAGCGCCGGATGATTGCTCAAGCCGAGGTAATCATTCGTGGAAAAATCAATCAGCCCTTTTTGCTTTCCAGTAGGGCATTTGGGAAGCGTCCGAAATTTCTGAACTTTTTGAAGCTGCCGGCAATAATCCGTGTAAGAGTCAAAGAAATTCATATAATTGGCGGACGGGGAGGGATTCGAACCCCCGTTAGCTTTCGCTAAAGCGGTTTTCAAGACCGCCGCAATCAACCGCTCTGCCACCCGTCCAAGCTCGAATCAAGCCACATGCTTACCATGCTGCTGCCTAAAATGACAGTCAAACGTTGGCGGCGCGCTTAAAGAGCGGGTTGTAGAGGAGCGGGAGGTGGAGGCTGATATAAATCCGGTGCGGAGGAAAGTTTGCTTTCTTCGGGAAGAGCAAGAGAAGCGGCGTCGGCATCAAACGCGAGTCTCAACCGCCCGGATTCTTGCTGAACACAATGGAAGAGATGATCCATTTTTTCGAGAACGTCTCGAAAGCCCGCACTTTGAGGAGGGGCAAGGGAAACCGTTTGGTAGAAGGGTTCCCATTTTTCTTCAAGCAATTTGGAAAAATTTTCCGTGAGCACGCGAAGGGCAATGAAAACGTGGTCCTCATACATAAGTTCTAAATTATCAAGGAGCTTTTCTTGAGCGGGAAAGAGGGGAAAAGGAAGCGTGCGGCCTTCTGAAAAAGGCAGAAGGGAAACGTCGTCGTTTTCCTCTAGGGATATGCCATTTTCTTTGAGAGCATTTTTGATGTGGGCAGCGTCTTCTAGGAGAAAGTTAAGTTTTAGCGTCTCAACATGCTTCCTTCCAGCTTCGAGGTTGAGAATCATCTGCAGGGTGGAATATTTGTCACTCTCATAAGCAGAAGCCGCCGCCGTGTAGATAAAGACGAAAGGATTCATTTCAGGCAAAAATGAGCGGATTTTTTCCAGAAAATCAGTG
>JAZDII010000017.1:0-10077 GCA_043805085.1 bacterium | reverse complement strand
CGAATTTTTACGCGCACTTCTTCAAACTCGCGCGTCTCGTGCATGAATTTGTGCGCGAAGGAGCGTGTGAGGATGTAATAGGGCGAGGTTTTTAAGTTGAACTTCGGCAAGCATTGGTTGAAAAACATCTCGCGCGTTTTGCCGACCCACATCGCATACATGCCGAAGTAGACGTTGCCGACGGAATTGGTGTCCGCATACGTCGCCAGAAAGGTGTGCACGAACCATTTGTCCTCAAAATGCCCTCTCACGCTCGCTTTGACAGCGTGAGGCGTTGCTTGCAGTTCTTGGACAGGAGCGGAAGGAGAGGGGATGGAGGGGAGTTGGGAGATGGGCGATTCTAGCTCGTCTGCTCCTGTGACAAACTCGCTGGCGGCTTCCGGTTTAAAAAGCAACCAGATGACGTAGCCCAGTGGCAAAATCGAACCGAGAATCAGGAAGCCGGGCAAATTAAGAAAGTAACCGTAAGCGAAAAGCACGACCGCCAAGCTGCCGATGCAAAACATTTTTACTTGCGGCAAGACGCCGCTGTGGCGGGGCGTGAAGCATCGGCTCACACCCAACGCCGCGTAACCGACAAAAAAGGTGGCGTAAAAAACCATGAAGTATTCCAGCTCCAGTTTTACGACCGCCGCAAATAGGGTGAACGCTGCGGCAAGGATGAATGAGGGAACAGGCGAGGTGATAAGATGATTGGGAATGAGGGAGAAAAGCGCGTTTTTGCTGGCTTGGACGTTTTGAGAGAGGAACCAGCGCAAGGCGATGTAGCCGCTGTCCAGCGTTGTTAAAATGCAAACGCAAATAAAGACGGCGTAGGCAATGAAGAGCCAAGGCGCGGCGTGATGAAAGAAAAATGAGGTCAACATTCCTTGCGCGTAAATAAGTCCGTCAAATCTTCCTTGAACGACGTATTGCGCCGCGCCGGCTTGCATTCCCCATAACGCCAAGCTGCCGTGAAACAGGAGCATGAGGAAAAAGAGCGTCCCTCCCACCGCGTAGGAGCGCGCGATGGAAATGTTCTCGCGCCGCATTTGGATGGCGCGTTGCCATTGTTGCAAGTCCAGCCAAGGCCCCAGCAGAAAGCCGACGCAAATGGGGATGATGTAGCCCCAGAATTTTAAGTCATGCGCCATCACTTGTGCTGCTTGCACGGAGGCTGCTCCGTTTTGAAACGCGGACAAATCTTGCCCCATAGACCCGCGCCAAAGGGCAATCACCGCGCCGAGGAGAATGAGGAAAAGAACGCCGTGGCTGTATTTAATGCGTTTGATGTTGAACTCCTCGCCGAAGAGGCAGCCTGCCGCCAATACAATAAGGATCGTTAGCGGAAGATAAAGCGAGTCGGGTTGAAGATGGAGCGGCTGCCAGAGGTAGCGGATGATGGCGAAGATGGTCAGCGTGATGGCGAGCAGTTGATAAAGATAAAAAACCAACCGAAAAGGGCGCGCCCAGATGTTAAAAAACTGCGCCAAGGATTCCGAGTTGGAATGTTTGGAATCAACCGCACCGCGCTGGCTGATGACTTGGGTGAGAACGCCGAATAAAATCAACCCCAGCGCATTGGGAATGGCGAAGGTGAGCAAGCCGAATAAGCCGAACTGGTGCGTAAATTGCACCGAAAAAAATAGTCCTAGTCCCCACATCCACGACAGAGCGACGGATGACCCCCATAAACTTGTGTTCAGCCATTTTAGCTTCATAACGCAGAGCAGAGGCTATCTTACGAAGATGGGAGAACTTCGTCCATGTGAATTTGAAAGAAGAAGTGTTTTTACTTTACATCGTTCCAAAAGCTCGTCAGAAAAACCGCATGCCGCGACGGTTTACTTTTCCCGCTTTTTTCATCGCCAGCATTTTTTTCGGCGTTTCCCCTTTTGCGAACGCTCAAGTGTCCAATGTTCCGCGCCTTGCCAGCATCACGTTGGTGGAAGAGGGGGAAACTTATCCCGCCGTGGCAAGCCATGATGGAACTGTTCAAATCAAGCCGGGAAAGCTGCTCAAGGAAAGAAATATGCAAAGCCTTGCGCGCTTGTTGGGAAATTACATCGGCTGGCCTGCGGACGGCTCCACAGTGGAAGCCATTGGGCGGACGCTGGCTTCATGGGGCAAAGGAAACTCTCTTTATTTTAACCTTCTGTCCCCCATTTCCATTCCGCCAAATTTGACCATCACGCTTTATCCCAAAGGTTCGGGGCCGAGTTTTCTGACTTATACCCAACCTAAATTAAGCGATTTGGATATTTGGAATAATGCTCCCGCCGCGACAAAGGCGCCTTCTTATTGGGTGGACATGGAGGAGCCGACTGCGCAACAGGGAAGCGCTCTCCCTCAAAAAAGCGCGAGTCCTTCTTATTATTATAGCGGCAATACAGGGACGGAGAGCAACAACGCGGGACAGCGAAAAGATGTTTTATTGCGGGATATGAATCAGCAACTTCAGAACGCGCGTGAAGACAGGCGGGAAATGGAAGAGAGGATGAGAGGCTTAGAAACGGAAATAAATCAATTTCGAGATAAGTCTCAACAATCATCCGTGCAACTAAGGGAATCGCAGACAACGGAGCAAAACCTCGCGGCGCGGTTGCAAGCTTTGCAAAAAGAAAAAGAAGATTTGATGCAGGAAACAGGCTCCTTGGCGCGGCAACTCCAAAATGCTCAAACAGCTCAACAGGAAGCCGACCAACGCATTCGTTCCATGGACACGCCGCCCGCGCAGGAAAGGGTTTTACCTCGACGCAGCGAGGACATTTATCAGAGCAATGTTGAGAGTGAAGTGAGTAGGGGAACTTCTTTCCGCAACGAGGCATATCCCGCTCCATCCTATCGCTCAAGCGATGACCGCTCTTTTCAGCAAAAGCAAACGAGCCGGCAGAATCGCGCGATTGAAGAATGGGAAGGCGTAGATTTGCCCCTGAGTTCGTTGCCGTCCAGCCGTGCGCGCAGTAGTTACGATCAAGAGGCCGCCGAAGCGCGCTTGCGGCAATTGAGGGAAGAGCAAAATCAATTAAAAGAATCGGCGCATTCGTTGTCGCGACAGCTGGAAGATTCTCGCCTCAATCAACAATCCGTTGAAGAGAGGATTCAGACGCTCAACAAAAATGCGCCCATTTCAAGCAATCGCATGATTCGGTTGGACGATGAATCCCCGCTTACGGTGGATGTGACGCCGGAAACTGATTTAAAATCTGCGACAGCAACTTCTTCGCTCACAGGATCGGAAGGAGTTCAAGATAAAAAGGCGGTGGAGCGCGAGGTACAGCAACGCATTAATGTTATGGTGGAAGAGCTTCAGAAAGATCAAAATTCCTCCGGTTCAAAAAAATCAAATGCTCCCGGACAATCTATTCCCGTGATTGATGAAGAGCCGCCGGATTCTTTGCAGATGAGGCAAAGCCAGCCATCGAACGACTCGGTGGTTGATAGCCGGCCCGCGTGGCAAGGTCGGCATTTGTTAGCCAGAGCGGGAATCAGGGATGGCATTTAGCTTGTTTCTTTTCGAAAAAATTACGGGCGATCATTAACGCGACTCACTGGCCGGCGCAAGCGTTGAGGGAAAATTGCTCTGTAGAAAACAGTGATTAAAAGTGTAGCCTATCGAAGAAAAATATTTTCCGCCGCATCATTCCCGCGAAAGCGGAAATCCAGCAATGCTTACCTTCTGGATTCCCGACTCGCTTTGCTCTCGGGAATGACAGGCAGCAGTGTTTTTCACAGAGCAGAAAATAATCAAATCTGCCGCTCAAACCTTGCTCGATTTTATTAAGAACGGGAACTTGCAAACGGCGCGCGCGGTTTTGAAATTCGCAAAATGGCCATCAGCGCAATTCCTTAATTTTCCCAGATGAAAAACCTTCGCAAAATTTTTTAATGCGTCGATTTTTTCCAAGGCGATTTAAGTTTTCATGCAAAAAGGCGTGAAAATTTAAGAGAATTAGTTATGCCTAATATTAATTGACTGACCTTAAAAAAGGTCTGAAAGAGGGCTTAAATAAAGGAGGAAGCGTGGTATCTTGCGTAAGAGGTTCTCTTGAAAATTTTTAATCATCAAACCACGAAAAAATATCTAAAAAAAACCTTTTCAACTTCAAAAAAAACGATAAGTGAGAAGCAGCAAACTTCAGGAGGATGGTTGCCGACAGCCAGCTTCCGCAGAAAAAACGTCGGAAAAACAATTGATGGTATGCGACAAAGAAGACTTCACAATTCATGTTGGCTTGTTTTCGTGACGGCCTTGGCGAGCGTGCCAGTTTTTTTCCCAGCGCAAGCGCGATCCCAAATTTCTGACGGAAGAACGGGATTGGCGCTTGAAGAAGGGCCGAGCAATGAAAGCGCTGCTCCTCAACCTCCCGCGTCTTCATCTTCATCAACCGCAGAATCGAGCGCGCAACAAGAAGAAATTATTTTTACTTTACCGGAAAGCGTTCCACCTCCAATCCCCGTTCCAGCTCCAGTCGCTTCCGGGACTGACCGCGAGCCCAGATTAGTGCCGCCCACGCCGATGCCGCTTGTTGTCGCAAATCCTTCTACGCCTGCTATTGATAGCTCTTTTCCACCGCCACCTCTTGCGGCAGCGCCCTTGCCTCTTGCTTCTGCGGAATTAAGGGGTTCACTTCCGCCGGATTTTTCAAGAGCTCCTATGCCTCCTCCGTCCAGCTCCGCTTTAAATGCTTCATCCTCGTCCAATGACTCTTCTTTGTCCTCTTCCTCATCTTCTTTAAGCGTGAAGTCGGATGTCAGCAGCGCCAGCGTGTTGGTTCTCCCTGAAACGGCTACTCCCACAGGGGATTTTGGGCTTATGAATGTGATGAGTGTTGGAGATTTCATCGTAGATGAGCGCCAATTGCTCAACAACACCCAGGTTGTGAACGCGGAATTTCTTGATGCCCCCATCACCGAAGTATTGCGCGGTTTGGCGGAAGCCGCTGACATTAATTATGTTCTTCCGGAAATTGAGACTGATAAAATTTCCATCAACTTGCGCATGCCGGCTTTCAAAGCTCTTGAACTAATCGCTAGTCAGTCAGGCCTGGAAATCATCAAAGAAAAGGACTTATGGTTCATTCGCAAAGTGGACAGCGAAAAATTAGAGGCTGTTCTTTACAAATTACATAACATTCACCTTGGAAGGAGCGGCGGCGGCGGAGCTTCTGGAGGAAAAGATAGCAACAACCGCACTTTCGGCATGGCTAGCGACTCGAATCTGGGTGGAGGAAACAGCACTTCCTCTAGTAGCAATAGCAATGGCAATGGTGATAATAATAGTTCTAGTGAGACTAGAACAGAAGATAACAATGCCAACTTTAACACGGATTTTGCTGGAAAAATCAGTCAGGATTTAGATCCGTTTCAATCTGGATCGTCGGTGTTGGATACCATTCGAGAGCTTCTTAATTTACCAAGAAGCAATCGCGAAAGGAAACTCCTGCAGGAAGGGGCAACCGTGGGTAATCAAGGGGAAAATGATTCCGCCGCTTTCGTGACTTATAATGCAGATGCCAACTCTATTTATGTCATTGCGACGGAATATCAGCATCAATGGGTGGGTAAATACATCGAAGCGGTGGATAAAGCTTCCAGCAACATTGCCATTGACGCAATGTTTGTTGAATCCACTTTGAACCCAACCCAAGCTTTGGGTGTGGACTGGAAAAAGGTGGCTGGGGGATATACTTTCCGTGCCGGCGGCGGAAAAAGCGGGCAAATTAGCTTTGGAGATTTGGATGATCCTCGTTTGCCAACGGGTGTTATTTTAAATTCTGACGGATTAGAGGCAACGGTGCGGGCGTGGGTGGAAGAGAGCAAGTCGCGCATTGCGCGTTATCCCCGCGTGGTTTGTTCCAATAATCAACTCGTCAGAATTCAAACGACGGAAAATATTCCTACCCTTAGTAACGTTAACACAACGACTCTTGGAACGACTGCCGCCAACACGTCAACAAACGTGAGCGGCACGACGGATAACACGCAAACAGACTTCACGGCTAGTACGCAGCAAATCGGCACGATTATTTACTTAGTGCCACAACAAATTAATGAAACAGACGTCTCTCTTAAAGTTGGTATCGAAATTAGTTCTGCCGTTCCTAAAGAAAGTGTGACAGGAGGGGAGACATCCACAGGACGTATTGCCACTTTTTCTACTGTTTATGAAAGTGTCATCAAAGTGCCAAGCGGCAAAACTTTGGCCATTGGCGGATTGGAAAAAATTGCGGAAGACAGTGCTATTCATCGCGTGCCGTGGCTAAGCGAAATTCCATTGTTTGGCTTTCTCTTTAAAGATGAATCCAAGAACTTTGATCATACAAGCATCACGTTGTTGCTCACGCCGACGATTCTTACGGATACAGGAGCAAAGGCGTTGCAACCCAGCGAGTTTAGGGATTCAAGGGATGAGCGTGTTATGGATGACACGGAGGGCGTAGAAGCTCATGCCATGGAGGCGCAGAAAAATTACCGCAGTAAGTGAAGCGACAGGCATTCAGAAAATGAGAAATAAATTTACGCGCTTAAGACCATGATTAAACTAGGCGTAATTACATCTCGGCAAGACATTAAAACGGACGAGCCTTTGCGCAAGCCGGCAGCAAAGTTGCTATTGCTTCCTGTTATTGCTTTTTATCTCGTGGTTGGCTTTTTTTCCGTGATGATAGCAAGGGAATTAATTCCAGTAAGTGAAATTGCTTACAACCGTAAGAACATTGAAGCGGAAACTAATCAAGCAGAAGGTCATACCGCTGTCATGAGCGCGGAAATAACGGAAAATGATAAGATTAAAGCTTATGTAGAAAAAAAAGAAGCTTGGGTAAAGCAGGCGTTTGAAGGGGGAGAAATCATGCGTAAAATTTTTGCCGCCCTGCCTCAAGACGTTAAGCTACGGGAATTTTCTTATCAATATGAGCCTCCTTCAAAATTGTTAAAAAATGGCCAAATTCGAATAGAGATTTTTGTGAGAGGAACTTATGAAGCTGGCCGTATTAGCAATGCGATTAGAGAAATAGATTCTCGTCTTGTCGTTCAAAACAGCAGTCAAGATATTACGGAGCAAGGCATCGAGCTTAAAGTGGAGTATCAAATTAAGTAAGGGTATCCTATGGCAGCTCCTGTTTCATCCACATCCACGTCTCGAAGAACTAAAGCGGCTGACAAATCCGGTTATAACGTATTAGGATTGATTATCGCGCTTTTGGCGGTTTCTATAGCTATCGGAGGCAAACTTGGATGGGATTCTGCGACAAGTTTTAAGAACGAGCTTCTTGCTCTGCAGGATCGGCACGATAAAGCGATAGCCAAGGAAAAAGAAGTGGAACTCAAGCTTCAGAAAAATAGAAAAGACATGAAGGATGTGAAGGATAAGGCGGATAACTGGAAGATTGCCGATAAAAAAATTGGTCTGCCGTGGACGGTTAATGTGTCGGATTGGCTTTCAAGGCAAATCGCTTTTCAAAAACCGCCTTTAACCAGCGAGGGGTCTTCTTCAGAAGAGAGCACGGTTGATAAATCAGGCAAGGTGACGATGAGGGTTTATGGAGAATTTGGGAGCCTTCTTAATTGGATCATGACGGCGGAACATGAATTAAACATGATTAGGGTTCGTGAGGCTAATTGGAAAGCCCGCACGCCCAAAACCGTCGCGTTGACCCTAAATGTTGAGGTAGAGCATCATGAGTAGCGGTTTTTTTAGCCTCCTCAATGGAAAGGCGTTTAGTCCGGACCCGGTGGATCCTTCTTTTACGGTTCAAAGTCGGTTAAGCAGGTATAAAAGCGTTTTAGTTTTGACCATTGGCGGAGCTGGTGTTTACGGGTATCAAGCTAGGTTAAGAGGCAGGCAGTTGGAGGTTATGTCTCATGATCGTATTGAAGGGCCTTATTTGACGTCGGCTCTTTTGGAGCAGGGGCGTGAAATGGCGCGTTCTAATTGGGTTGTCGTCAGTTTTACTCCAGCAAATTTGTTGTGCGAATTGGAAAATGGCCATCTTCCGGACGATAGCGCCTTGCAAAGGGCATTGTTTTTCAATCCCAAAAGTATTTTGCGCACTCGTTATGAGCAGGATCGTCGTTATCAGGTAGTTCCGTCGGCGGATCGTAAAAAATATATAAGCTTTTCTGTTACCAGCAGAGAGGTTGTTGCAGTGGAAAAAGTGGTAAAAGAAGTGGGGATGGGAATCGCTCGAATACAAATAGGATTGGCTAATGTTGCAGAGGCGGCTGTTCGTAAGGTAGAGGGATTACGCAAGGATGGCATCAAGAGGCTTGTTCTGGTTGGAGATCAATCTGTTATTTTGAGCATGGCGGTAAGGGATTCCATGTGGGAAGAACCTTTTAGTTTTATTTCACGCACTTCCGAAGGCAGTAATGCGGATGTGGAAAGCGTGGTGGAATATCTTGAATCTCTCGCCGCAGAGGTGGATGAACCGGGAATTGAATTTTACCTTCTTCACAGCAAAAGTTGTTGGTGGAGTGATCCGGCGCAAAAATGGTTTCAGAAAAATGCTTCCCGTTTTCATTTGAAAAAAATAGAGGAAGCGTCGCAGTTCATTGAGCTTCAATCCGTTTTAGAGGGGTGATATGAATATCCGTCAAAAATTTTTCTTTTTAGGCGTGTGCGGATTAGCGATTGTTTTTGTGTTGCCGACGAGTTTTGCCGTTTCTGCTGCTGAAAAAGAGGAGCTAAAATTAGCGGTAGCGTCGCCGGTTGTAAAAAATTCCGAAGCGGAAAAATCAAAAAAAAATTCTGAGGCAGAAGCAGCGCCTCAAGTTCTTTCTGAATCATCGGAAGCGCCGGCAAAGGGAAAAAAAGAAGCTTCTTCTACTATGGATCAATGTGTGGATTGCAAGCCGCAATTGGTTGGAGTGGAGCCCGGTTGGCGTCCGGCTCCTGAAGTGGCAAATTTTCCAAAGAGTCCTTTCAGCGGCGTGCTTTCCACGGCAACACCGACGGCTTTCAAAGCGGAATTTGACGAGCTTGCGCGGCAAATTTCAGGTGTCATGCAAATTGGCATGGAGACGGCGATTGTGATTCAAAATCGCGTGGTGCGTCAAGGAGAGCGCATCGCGCTTAAAAGAGAATCGGAAAAGATTAAGGCAAGCGTGTCGGAGCAGGCTGAATTGGAGAATGAATTGGGAGACGAGCCGACGGTTGTTTTTAAAGGCATTGATAGGGAAAAAGAAATAGCCAAATTTGCTTTGGGGGAAACGGATATTCATCTGCCCATTCCATCTGCTCGAAGAAAAATTAAATCTGCGCAAGGCGACGTATTCATGATGGATAGAGTGGGGACGGCGACGTTTCTTAATAACAACGGCTATTTTGTCGCTGCTGCAAGTTGTTTTGCCAATATGGGAGAGAAAGACGAAATTTATGTTAAAACGCAGTTTGGCACGTTTGCTTCTGAATTGATACGCAAGGATGAAGCGTATCATTTGGCTCTTTGTCGCACTAAGAACTCGGTGAATATTGAGGATATTCCATGGAGTGCTCAGCAACCTGATAAGGGACAGGCGGAGGCGGCTTCTATCCTTGTTTTTGATCCTCAAGTTTTTGATTTTCGGCCAAAGGTTTTAAAGATTAGCGCTGTTCAAGCTAATCCCCCATGGTTGGTTGGTTGTCCCATGTTGCTTGGTCATGAGGTGATGGGTGTATTAGCGCAGAAAGATAAGAAGCTTGTTGTTTTGAGCGGGGAGGAGTTAAAGCGGATGTTTCCTGAAATTTCTATTTCCTCTGTTGTGAATATTGAAGTCGAGAAGAAAGAAGGGGAGGAAGGGAACGAGAAAGCAAAGCCGGTTGAAAAGGTTTCTTGGTTAGAACCGAGAGAGCCTTTGGGTAAAGATTCATTGTTTTTCAATCCTGAAAAAGTGATAGGTCTTATCCACATTCACAGAGTCAAATGAAGAGAAAGAGGCGGCTTTGTATTTTTTCAAGCTCCCCATTTTTCGTCTTTCTCGATTAGAATATTTGTTTTTGTGATGGGAATAGGCATTTCTCTTAATAATGGTTTTATGATAGAAAGAAGATCAGGGGCTTTTGCTAACTTAAGATTGAATTAGCTCTTTGTTTTTATGGATAAGATTCTTTTAGAC
>JAZDII010000016.1:0-11852 GCA_043805085.1 bacterium | reverse complement strand
GGAACGAATTTCTCCGGTCCGTGAGCGGTAATGCTAACACAGTCGCCACCCGATCCCTTGCCGCGAAAGTCTTCCTCGATATGCTTTAGAAGAAGCGTTTTCCCGCCTCCGTTTTCTCCGCGGATCATGCCGACGAAGGGTTGGCCGGCTATTTTGCGAGCGAGTTTTTTAATCTCCTCGAAGCTATGAGTTTCAAAAATATCGTTCATGATTCCTCCCATGGTTTTTTCTCGAGTCTCTTAGGAAAGTACAAAGGCTTATCGTCGTTTGTAGTTGCCGAAACCATCGGCCATAATAGAGGCTGCTAGTAGTGGTGTGGTTTGGCGATTTTGTGGCGGCGACTCTTGTTCTTCTTTCTCTCGGGAGAGCGAAACAGGTTCCTTGCATTGACCTTCATGGTTTCGGAGAGGATTTCCGCTCTTTCGACGTAATTCGCCTTCGCTTCCTGAACGGATTGGGCGACGTCGGTTCCACATCCCGGATCGCAAATTTTAGCCTCTTCAACGAACCGCCCCTCGTAATAAACCTTCACCGATTGGCACGGGTTCTCCAAGGGATGAAACCACACAGTGACTTTTTTCTTCGCGAGGCGGCAGGTTTGCGGTCCGTTATAGCGATGCCCGCGAAAAAGGATGCCGTATCTGTCGACTTTTCTGCTTTCGCTCATCATGGTGGCGTCTGTGATTTCTTCGTCGCCTATTCTCGTAAACGCGTCCGGCGGCAGATTTTCGATGTACCACTCGAAAGGCGTTTTTCCTTGAAGAACGCTGTGTTCCGAAGTGTTGTACTTTTCGATCAGCGCGGTGAATCTCAACTTGAACAACTGCCACAGAGACGAAACCGAGTCTTTGACATAGGGGCTTCCTTTGGAGAAGCAGATATCCTGAATACGAGCTGTGACGTATCGCTTAATGTAACGGACAAAAATCTCCGCCCGCCCGTTTTGAGAGGGATGATGAGGGAAAGTATACTTCTTGATCGTGTCTAATTTTTCGCAGCAATGTCGAATACGCTTGGAGATGAAAACGGGGTGATTATCCGTCAACCAACCAAGAGGTACTCCTTGTGCGACCCACGAATCTTTTTTCTTGGCGTATTTTCCCGACGCTTTCGGCAACATAGCCTCGCGCAAAAGCGCAAGCATGGTTTCCGCGTCGAATTTCTCGTCGTGGAGCCACGCCGCGACAAGGAAACGGCTTCCGGCGTCGAGAATGAAGGTCATCCATGGAGTGAATTCCTTGCCTTTTTCGTCGATAAATTTTAACCCCGTCAACGCTGTGGAGTCGGCGACCCACAGTTCGTTTGAAGGAAGCAATTTACCGTAGGTGCACGGTCCGAACTCCTCCCACCATTCTCTTTTGCCGTGAAAGCAAAATGTCTTCAAATCTTCCGGCAATTTGTTCAGAAAGTCCCGAATCTGTTTTAACGAAGGCAATTTCCATCCGAGATTGAGTCGATCAATATAATCTTTAAGGGATTCCCTGATCGCACGCGCCGTCCATTTGAAGAAACGATATCGACACGCCAAAATATATTGCGCGGGACCATCTTGAAGAGTTGTGCGTCGTCCGGGATTGACGAGCCGTCTATCGAAGCAAGTATCTTTTCCTTTCTTACGGCGACGCTTCAGTCTTTTGAGGTAATTATAGGGGGATTTGACCGACTTCGATCTTCCGGGAGGGGAAATAACTTTCCCATCGCAAAACGACTCGAGATTGCCGCCGTCGAGCTTATGTCGGTCGTATTCCCCTAATATCCCCAAATTGAACTCAAGGGCTTCCTGAGCTTTTTCGGGAAGATCGAGCTTGCCGTTGATACCGTTAATTACCCCGCCATTTTCGTCGGGCCGATGAGCAGAATTATATTTCTTCATTCTACTTATATCAATTACAGGTGTGCATATCAAAAATTAACCTAATAAAATAATTAAATTACATTGATTACAAACAGATTAGTGATAGTAAGTTAATTTTTATGCAACGACCTATGCACTTTTATAACCCAGAAAGAGGGAACAAAAACGCATTGATTTATAGCGAAGCGCATATTGAAGAAACATTTCAGAAAAACGCCACCGAGGATTCGTTGGTCTCTTTTTTGGTTAAGAAAAGATGGAAAAGGGGCGTCGGTTACTGTCCTCAATGCGGACCCATACGAATTTCAAAATCCAAAAAACAAAAAATCGTTTCAGGAATGTTGCTTTGCTCCAAGTGCAAGAGGCGAGTGGCGATTTTATCGGGAACATTGTTTCACGGAACACACAAGTCCGTTAAAAAGTGGTTCAAGGCAATTTGGCTAATGGCAACGGCGGAACAAGGACTGACCGCATACCGCTTGCAAAAAGAATTGGGGCTCGGCAGTTATAAGACCGCGTGGCGATGGTTGCGTAAGCTAAGACGCGCTTTGCCGGAAATTCGCTGGCAAAAGAATTCGGGAATCGTTGTCGTCGGATCGACGGAAATTGAAGTTTTTCCGAAAAAGAGAAGCAAGCGGCAGCGCGTTCGAATTCTGATCGTAGCGAGAAAGAGGCACAACAGAATTCATTTCGTTAATATTGTAAGAGTGAACGGTCCATCGGAGAGCGAGATTATCGCCGCTCTCTCGAAGTTCGCGGTGAAAGAGGACATTGTTCAGACTGACGAACGCAAAGAATACAAATGTATAAAACGGCACGGATATCGGCATGAAGCTCTCTCATCAAAATCTCGAGGCAAAATACGATATTTCGGAATACGAGGGGTTGAAAGAAATTTGGTTCGATGGTGGAAGCAAGTATATCGAGGAGCGGCGGACGTTAAATATATCGACGAATACTTGCGCGAATTTGAATTGAGATACAACTTCCGAAAAATTCGCCCGCGAGGTCAAATATTTTATTGGATGATCGGGAAAGGTTTGACTTCCAGATTTGAATAAGTTAGCGTCGCCTAAGTCCCTTGAGGATAGGCGATAAGGGGTAAATGGTGCAAATTCAAGGGAACAAAATGGTGCAAAATTTTCTGCCCCTATAGGGGCAGAATCAAGGGAGTTTTACAGTTTATTGCAACTCATTACATCTGTTTGCAAATAATCTATCACTTGGAGAAAAAACATAACGTTATATCTGAAAATGATATTTTCCTTTCTTCCGTCTAACTTAACACGAACGATGACACACAGGTCGCCGTCATATGGATGCAGATTTCCTCTTGACGGTAGTGATGTATTCATATATTCCTCATAAAATTATCTGGAATAATTGAATATGGTAAAAGCACACATTTCTTTAGACAATGGAACGAAAATTACAGTGGTAGGTACGCCTGCAGAAGTGGCCACCTTAACTACTCACTTTAGCAGTGGATCAATCTCTTCAAAACACGCAAGGAAGTCCGCACCTCGAAAAAGCACGGCTAAATTAGGACCTATTGATTTGGTTTCTGAGCTTATTGACGGAGGCTTTTTTAAAAAGCCCAAGGAATTAGGTGCTATAAAAATTGCTCTTGAAGAACAAGGACATTACTACCCGGTTACTACCCTTTCACCGTCAGTGTTGCGTCTTGTCAGAAAAAAGCAGCTAAGACGCATTAAGGATAAAAAACGCTGGATATATGTAGGGTAGCACAAATGAAAACGGATAAAACATTTAGTGAACTTTTGGTACGAATAGAAAAGCTTGAGCGCGCCGTTTTTGGTCGGGAAAAGGTAACAGCGATAAAACGTAAAGATTTTGCCGGTGCTACGGGAGGATTACGCTTTTTAATATCGGAAGGTTTTTTTAACCATAAGAGATCTTTTTCAGAAGTCGAATCTGAACTTCGCAAACAAAATTATCACTATAGCAAACAAGCAATTCAAACGCCTTTGAATCGCTTGTCTAGAGCAGGAAGTGTTTTGGTTGGGTTTAGAGAAAAAGGGAAAAAAGTATATGCCAAGAGAAAATAATAAAGACGTTTCTGATTTAATTGAACGGCTTGAACAAGCGAGGGAATTATTGAATGAAGCACTTATTCTTGCGAAAAAAGATGGAAGTAAGACAGCTTCTTTAAAAAAGCCTTTTTATGCCAAAGAGAAGTCGTCCCCCCCAACATTAGATTTTTCGATGCCTATTCGAGCTTTTGTTAAAAGACATGGGATAGATATGAGCGGATCTAAGAAATTTACATTGCTTGTTGCCTACTTGGCGAAAGGGGATTTGAAGAAAACAGTCCCATTAGTAGAAATTCACAAACAATGGAACAAAATGACCGCCAAAGGGCTTTTAGGAATGGAATTTAATCGATTTCATTCGTCTCCAGCAAAAGAAAACGATTGGGTGAATACAGAAAAAAGCGGTTCTTACAATTTAAGGCCATCATGGAAAGCAATTTTTGATGAGCGATAAAACGATAAAAACACTTTTGGTGCAAAAATTTGCCGTCCAACACATCAACGCTTGCCTTAAACATTTTGAATCTGTCACAGACAAATATGTAATTGGGGAATGGGATGTGGTTGCGCTCAAAGCTGGAAAATTTGTGGAGGCAGTAACTAAGGCTTTAATGATCTATTGTGGAAAAAATCCTTCCACTAAGGCAAGGGATTTTAAGGCTAGCGAACAACTTCGACAACTTGCACAAATTCCAAAAGAAAACAACATACCAGATGAAATCCGTATTGTAATACCTAAAGCATGCATTTTCATATATGAGATAGTCAATAATCGCGGTGGCAGACATGATGCGATTGATATAGATGCTAATTCAATGGATGCAACCGCCATCATGCCGCTTATATCATGGATTGTTGCTGAGATGGTTCGCTTTTGCAGCTCCAATAACGATACCTCTTTTGCAATGAGGCTTATCGAGGAACTAACAACTAGAAAATACCCATTTTTTGAAGAAATTGACGGACGTTCCTATGTGAATATCGATAATCTAAGTGCTCCTGATTACGCATTACTTCTTTTATACCATAAGTATCCCAAGAGAATAAATCGTCAAGAGCTTATAAATTTGGTTATCAAGAATGGGGCAACAAAAAACGCTGCGAGTGTGGCCGTATCTAGGCTTAAATGTGTTGATGATGATAACGACAAATTAAAACTTAGGGGAATTGGTCGAACAAAGGCGGAAGCTCTTTTGAGTAAATTAAACTCAAGGAACTAAAGTACATTAAGTGCATCGTCTAGTATTAATGGTTCGTTACAAGTGGTTAACTTGGCAAATGGCTGGCGTAGATGCCTTCGAGGGTTTCGCACATGGTGTCGAGGCTGTGGCGTTGGAGGATGGTTTCCCGCGCTTTTTTGGTGAGGTTGTCCCTTAATGTGTGGTTGTCGATGAGGCGCAGGGCGGCTTGGGCGATGGCTGCGGCGTCGCGCGAGGGGACGAGGAGGCCGTTCCAGCCGTCTTCGATGACTTCCGGTATGCCGCCTACGCGCGTGCCGATGACGGGTTTGCCCATGGCCATGGCTTGAAGCATGGTTTGTGGGATGCCTTCGTGCGCTGTGGAGGGGAGCACGACGATGTCTAGCGCGGCCAGCACTTGGGGCACGTCGTTCCGATGGCCGAGGAGGGAAACGTGTTGGGTGAGTTCCAGTTCTTCGATTTGGCGGATGACGGTTTCTTTCATGGGGCCGTCGCCGGCGATGACGAAGCGCACGCTTGGGTATTTTTTGGCGATGGCGCGCGCGGCGATGAGGAAGTCGTAGTGTCCTTTCCATGAGCGGAGGACAGAAGCCATGCCGATGAGTTTGACGTTGGGGTCCATGCCCAGCTCTTTTCTTAAATCGCTTTTGACGTCGGGGTGAAATTTTTTCAGATCAACGCCCGTGGGGACGGTGATGACTTTGGCGGGATTGAGGTCGAGCGAGACGAGAAGGCCGTCGGTGATTTTGTTGCTCGTGGTTAATACGAGGTGAGGCAGGCGGCCGTAAGCGATGCGGCTTAAGAAGCGGTTGGGGTAGGTGACGTCAATGTGGCGCGAGCGAATGATGAGGGGCACGCGCGCCAGCCGCGCCGCCAAGCCGCCGATCCAGCCGTCCCGCGAGCTGTGCGTGTTGACGATTTGCACTTTTTGCCTGCGAAAGAGGCGCGCGAGTTCCATGATGGCGACGGGATAACGCCATTTTTCATCATGAAAAGCAAAGACGGGAAAACCGGCGTCGCGGCATCTTTTGCAAATCGTAGAGCGTTCCGGCGCGGCGAGGAGCACGTAGTGGCCGCGCTTTTGCATGGCTTCCATTTCGGAAAAAATGCGGATTTCTTGTCCTCCCCAACCGGTGGAGCATTCTGTGTGAAGGATTGTCCAAGGCATAAAATTTGCGACGCTGCCGATTTTAAAAAACGCAACGCCTTTAATATGAGGCGTATTGACAAGAGCGTCAAGAAAGAGGCTTCAACCGCACTTTAGCAAACCAGCCCTTGGCAGATGATGTTTCTTTTTTCCGAGCTGGCTAAAAGTTGCACCACTGTGAGAGCCAATTCCATGGCGGCTCCCGGGCCGGATGCGGTGACGATTTTTTGATCCACGATGACGCGGCCTTCGCTTGGCAGGTGGCTGCACTCGGCTTTGACTTGGGGATGGCAGGAGAATTTTTTATCTTTCAACAGCCCAAGCCGGTCTAATACAAGAGGCGCGGCGCAGATGGCGGCGATCCATTTGCCTGAAGCAGCTTGCTGTTGCAGACGCTCGCCGAGCTTTTGATGGGCGATCAAGTGGTCTGTGCCCGGTCTTCCGCCGGGGAGAAAAATGAGGTCGAACTCGTGGTCGAGGATGCTATCCAACAGGACGTCGGGGACGTGGATGGTTTGGCGCGAGGCTCGGACTGGGCCTGATTTAAGGCCGGCGGAAAGCACCTGAAACCCCGCCCGCCTCCAGACATCAATCGGCACGATAGCTTCAATTTCTTCAAATCCTTCCGCTAAAGGAACCATAATTTTGGAAGCCATAAGATAAACCTGCCTCCTTTTTTTTGTTTTGAAAAGGGGAAAAAAGCGCGCTCTTGCTTACGATGAGAAATGACAATAATATGAGAGCATGGATAGGGAATCGCCACGATCCAATCGAGCGCAGATAGCTTCTAAGATCAAAGAAAAGCCGTCCGCTTATAAAGTTTGCGAGGGCTGCGGTTCGATTGTAGCTCAAAAAACCCGCGTTTGCCCGAATTGCAACGCTTACCGTTTTGATGAGCGAGAGGAAACGGTTCTTCAGCAGGCTGATTTTTTGGCCAAACGCGACCCTCTTTCCATTGACAAGAGCGATTATCTGTAGGACTTTTGCCGCGCTTTGTTCAGCTACAATTAATGTTTCCCAATTTGGAAAACTTCATTTATGGATACGAATACCCTTGGTCAAAAAGTAACGGAAAAATGGAATAAACTGGAGGTTGTTAGCCGTCGTTTTTCAGAGATTCTTTTGCCTTTGGGATTTTTAGGGCTGATCGGCACAGCTTTTCTTGCGTGTCTCATGGGTTTTACTTCGCCGAATTTTTGGTGGCAATTAGGCGAGGGAGGGCGGCTTTTGCAACACGGCCAATGGTTGACGCAACCGTTGAACGCTTTTGGTTTTCCGCAGCATCCTTTTCCTCAAGACATCGCTTTTTATGAAGTTGTGCTGGCTTTTCTTCAGCAGCACATCGGCTTTGGCGGATTGCGTTGGTTTTTTATCGTTCTCGCTTTTTTTCCGTTTGTCTTTGGTTTTTGGGTGGTTCGTTCCAAGGGGATGATCAATGAAGTCACTTTTCTTTATTTTACTTGCGCGTTGGTTTGTTTGGTTCCCGCGCTTCAAATGGAGCCGTCCTTGGCGGCTAACGTTGCTTTGGTGTCGCTAGGCTGGTTTCTTTTGAGCGGGGAAAGTTCCCGCCTTTTGTTTCATTTTTTTGTCCCGTTCCTTTGCATGCTGTTTTGGGCGAACACCCACGTCAGTTTTGCGATGGGGTGGTTCATGGCGGCCTGTTTTTGGGGGACAAAATGGGCTTTGGCTTTTGAATCTTTTGAAAAGGAATGGAAAGAGACTTGGCCGCGCGCGCTTTGCCAAGCTGGCGGTTTATTGTTGGGGACGTTGTTGACGACGAGGGGGATTTACCGCTTTGCGGATCCGTTTGTTTCCGTTTCCACGCACTGGGCGCATATTTTTTCTCCTACGTTATGGCCGCTTGGGAAAGGGTGGTGGCTTATGTTTGGTTTTTGCGCGGCATGGGCGGCGGCGAGTTTTTGGTTTCGGCTTGTTCCCAAAAAACATGTTTGGCTTTTGCCGGTGATCCTTCTGGCGTGCTTGCTGCCTCTTAAGGCTCAAAGTCACCTGCATCTTTTGGGCGGTGTGATGCTGGTGGGCGGGTTGGCTGCCGCATTAGGCGATCCGGAGCGCATCAAACGCTTGCCTGCCACGCCGTTTTTTGTATTGGCCATGTTGGTTTGCGTTCCGCTTGTTTTTTCCGTTTTTTCGACTTTTGCTTCAAGGCTCGGCGGCCCCGCTTTTAATCCTCCGGATACGCTTCCTATGGCCAGCAACACCTTGGCGAGGTTGTCTTCGACGGTGAAGCAACCGGAAGCGTTTTTGTCCGCGCCGGAAGTTGGTTCTTACGCCAACGGCAAGTTTTCTAATTTAAGACCTCTTTTAGATAGCGGTTTTCATCGTTTTTCACCCAATACTGTTCGTTATGCTCATTACATCAATTCTCATCCGGAAGCTCTCAAGCTTGCTTTGAGCCAGTTGCGCGTGAATTACGTGGTGATCAGCCAGTCTAATGCTCACTGGATTTTTGTTTTAGATCAATTGCCGGATTGGAATTTGTTGCTCACGGAAGACGACGGCATTGTCTATGTTCGGAGATCAGAAAGCGACAAAGAGGTGGTTAAAACATTGCCGCCGGAACGGTGGTTTCATCCCTTGGCGCGTCTTGCCGCTTCTGAAGACAAGCTGGTGCGTTTAAGAGATATTATTGTCGTGCATTGGATGAGTCCTCAAGCCTTGCCTTTTGCGCTCGATTGGATTGGCAGGTTCTCGAAAAGAAAACGGGCTAAGCTTTTGAAACGAATGACGCGCAGCGAAGACCCCAATGTGCATAACACGCCTCTCCGCGTTCTTTTGGCTTATAGTTTGGGTGATTACCAGCAAACCCTATGGCATGCCAAAAAGCTGGTGGATTATTTAGGCGCGTTTGCGGATGAAGATTTAGGTCTTTTTCTGGCGCAATTTTTCTTGGACTCGAATTATCCTGAAATGGCAAAAAAATCTTTTGCTCTCTATTGCCGTGCTCCTGTTCCGTCCATGATGCATTACGAATTGCAAGCGCGTTTGGGTGATTTCACTGTGCCGCGCGCCAATTATTGGAATAAGAAAACGCGCCGGTGGATGGAGCGTTACAGTAGAAAGTTGAACAAAAGAATCAGAAGAGGCGTTGCTTCTCCATAAAGCTTGGAAGGATAATGATGACGTTACTGGAGTTGAGACAAACGGCGCAGGAGGGCGCGCAGGAAGAGTTGGCCGCGCAGGCGCAAATCATCCAGTTAAAGCAAGAGCGCACTAAAGGCGGCAAGCCTTATTTTGATTTGGAGCTTGCGGATGCGACGGCGCGGACGCGGCTGAAAATCTGGGCGGACAGCGAAGCGTTCGGTTTTTTGGAATCGGCGAGCATGGGAGATGGAGTTGAGCTCACCGGTTTTTTTCACGTCAACGATTATGGCCTCAACGTCAACCGTCCTGTTTTGCGCGCTTTGGATGCCGAGGAAAAGGAGCTTCTCTTCGTCGGTTCTCCCGAACGAAAGGAAAAGAGCGATCAGGATTGGCAATTCCTCAAAGAAACTTTTTCATCTTTGAAAGACGCCCGGCTGCGTTTGGCGACGCTGGCGGCGTTGGAAAAATATGAAAAAAAATGGCGCCGCGCCGGCGCAGCCCGCACGTATCATCACGCGCGCCGAGGCGGTTTGTTGGAGCACACGGCGCAAATGTTGCGTTGCGCGGCTGCCCTTGCGCCGCTTTATCCGGAGATTTTTCCCGATCTGTTGTATGCCGGTGTCTTGTTTCACGATATTGGAAAGCTTTGGGAAAATGATTACGAGGAGGCGGGTTTTGTTTCGCCTTACAGCCGGACGGGAGAAATGATGGGGCACATTTGCATCGGCGTCGAGTTGGTGAATCAACTGTGGAAAGAAGCAAAGGAAGGCAACGCCGATTTATTTGAAACCGCTCATCCCCCTTCCGATCTTGTGCGGGATCATTTGCTGCATTTGATTGTTTCTCATCATGGTCAGATGGAGTTCGGCGCGCCGGTCACTCCCCGCACGCCGGAAGCGTGGATGCTGCATTACATTGATAATCTGGATGCTACAACCGAAATGCTGCGTTGCACTTATGCGGAAAAACAGCAAGCGTCGCCGGGTCTTTTTGAAGCGCGGCGGCCTTTGACGGGGTTAGCCGTTTTGCCTTTAAGCCGGTTTTAAGAAAAAGAACTTTTCATTTATGTGGAAGCTCATACAGTTGCGCCTGTTAAGTAAAAAAAAGAAAAGGTTTTTGCTTTACTTTTTAAGCGGAGCGCACACTACACCATGAGGCCCTTGATGAAACGAAAGGCGTATTTTCTTGGTTTTCTAGCGGCGTTTTGTTTGCTTACGTTGAGCATTGTGATTACCGTTCACGCGGCGCTTCGGCCGTCTAACATTTTCGATGTGAAGAACGATGCTCAACTTATGCAAGTTATTAAACAAGAAACAGAGGCGCCGGGAGAAGCAGATCAAAAAGCTAAAAAGGGCGCTCTTGAAAAACTGCGCGAGGCCATTAATGAAGTCATGGCGTTATTGAAGTTGGAAAATGACACCGTAAAGTTGATGGTGGCCAATTTAAAGAAAAATATGGGTTTGGCAAACATAGCGAATGAAACAGAAACATTGCTTGGGAGAGGTGAACCCAATTTGGAATCAAAGAGGAATTTAAATAAATTACTGAACACGATACCATGAAAAAAGTTTTTCCTTTTTAAGAAGCATTAAGGTAAAGGAGTAGCACTGCATTTATGAAATTTAATAAAATTTTCCCGTGGATTTTGGTGGTGGTTTTTTGTTGGTTGATGTTGCCGGTGGGTTTAAGGGCTCAAGTAAAAGGAAGACCCCCAGTCTCTGGGGTGGAAAACCCAGACGCCAGGGATCAAGGAGCAAGAAAGGGCGCAATCCTGCTATGGAAAAAGGAGGTAGACAGGCAGGTTGTTAATATAGGCGAGAAGCTTTATTTGATTGTCACGTATCTGACCAGGTGGATGGGATTGTCGAACGTGGCGAATGAGACAGAAGAATTGGTCAAAGTTATGATACCGATGGATTCCAAGAGAACCCCAGCGGAATTGTTGAAGGAGGCGCCTAAAGGTGGCGCTGGAGAACAGCCTCAACAACAAGGCGGCGGACAGCCTAAAAAAGAAGAGGGTGGCAAAGGCGGCGGCGGAAGCGGTGGAGGCGGTGGTTCGCCTGGCGGTGGCGGAAGCGGTGGCGGAAGCGGTGGTGGCGGTAGTGGTCCGTCAGCTCCTGGCGATGGCGACGGCGATGGCGACGGCGATGGCGACGGCGATGGCGACGGCGATGGCGATGGCGATGGCGATGGCGATGGCGACGGCGATGGCGACGGCGACGGCGATGGCGACGGCGACGGCGACGGCGACGGCGATGGCGATGGCGATGGCGACGGCGATGGCGATGGCGATGGCGACGGCGATGGCGATGGCGATGGCGATGGCGACGGCGATGGCGATGGCGACGGCGATGGCGACGGCGATGGCGACGGCGATGGCGATGGTGACGGTGACGGTGACGGCGAACCCTCCAATCCTATTACGCCGGAATACATCTTTAACACGTTGTATCCCGAAACGGGTTATTATGAGCACCCTGCCTATCTAGACACAT
>JAZDII010000015.1:0-34591 GCA_043805085.1 bacterium | reverse complement strand
CTTGTGTTTTTTCGGCAATAAGAGCATGTTGCCTTAGGATGAAACTTCCTCTGCGTATTGTTCTGGATGTGGCCCTTTCCGGGGTCATTTTACGCTTTTTAATGGGGTGGCTGCTTTCCAACCGCCGCATCGCTGGATTGGTGATCATTCTTCTCGGCCTCTCCGGTTTTGTTTTGGCGGTAAGCCGTTTTCATATGCCGTTGACGCAGATTTTAACGGCTACGCTGGCTGTGCCGATCGCGCTATTGCTTGTTTTGATTTTTTTACCCGAATTAAGACACGCTTATCAAACAGCAAGCGTTCCCACTTTTTTCGGCGCGCGTAAAAGACGCAGCAGTGAAATCGTTCCCATGCTGACGCGCACGCTGCTTGAATTAGCTGCCAACCGCCGAGGCGCGCTTTTGGTGTTTCCTCAACGGGACGACATCGAAGGGTTAATTGACGGCGGCGAGGAGTATCAAGCCAAAGCGACGACTTCTCTTTTTCTTTCTTTGTTGCACCCCGCCTGCCCAAGGCACGACGGCGCCATCATTATCCGAGGAAATAACATCGTGCATGTTGGGGCAGTTCTTCCTCTTGCTTCCGCTGCGAAAGCAAAGGAGGGATGGGGAACGCGGCACTTAGCAGCCATCGGTTTGACGAAACAATGCGACGCGGACGTCTTCATTATTTCCGAAGAACGAGGCACGATTTCTCTGGCGCGCAACGGGGAAATCTCTGTTGTCATTCCGGCAACGGAAGAAGCGGTGTCTCAAACGCTGCATTCCGTTTTGAATCCCGATCATCCCGCAAGCCCACGCAAAAGCGGGCGCTTTTTTTCGATAGGCCTATGGCTTGTCGCCTTTGCTATCGCGGGGGCAATGGCCTTGCTGTTAAGCTGGCTGAATCCGGCGCAGTTTTCTGCCGATGCCAACAAATTTGTCGTGGCTCAAGCGCCGATCTATTTTGCCAATATCCCGTCTCGCCTTTATATTGGCCGTTATAGCGCGAGTTCCTGCCAAGTTTATTTGCGCCTGCCTCCGCAGGAGACGAATCTTTTTAAGCCTGACTTAAGCGTGACGGTGGACTTGAAAGATTATCCCCCCGGCCCGTCTGTCGTGACTTTGACTCAAAAAATGCTCTACGGTCTCCCCGAAAATTGGAAAACAGACCGGTATGATCCGGAAATCATTAAAATCGAGCTTGCGCAAGCGAGAGAAGCGACTTTGGCGATTAAACCTAAATTCACGGGGTTAAAACCGGAATTGAAAATCGCCTCCTCCTCGGTGACGCCAGCCTCTGCTAAGGTCAGCATCAAGGACGACCAAACGACTAAATTAGAAACCGCTCACGTTAATCTCGCCAATGTATTGAAGCCCGGCCCTTACACATTTACCGTTCCTGTGGAATTTCCCGCTTCCGTGACCCCTGAAGAAGGAACGAAAGAGCAAACAGTGTCTGTAAAAATCACGGTAACGAATTCAGGCCAACTCAAGCCTTAGTGTTGGCTACTTATAATCCATCCGCACGATGCGCAAGGGGAAGCGGATTTTGAGTTCTCCGTCGAGCAGGACTTCAATGGGATAATCGCCAAATTGAGGGCATTCCACCCAACCAAAAAAAGCCACTTGAGTGGAGTGAGTATCTGATTCTTGCATTTCAAATTGAGCATCGGCCCATGCAAGTTCCTTTTCCATATCCGGCGTTAAAAGGCGCACGCGCTGGACGAATTTACCGCAGCCGACCGCCCAACGGGTGAGCACGCAAAGCCTCGCAATGCGCACTGGCATTGCCGGAGCGGCCAGAGAATGAATGACGCCGACAATAGAGCTGAACCCGTTAGCATCCAATTTTACATCCTCGCAAGCGAGGGCGGCTTGCAAATCGGGGGCGAGGCGTAAAGGCGCAGTTTGAGGCACAGAGCGTTGAGTTAAGCGCATATTATGGGGACGGTTCGGCATACAAAAAAATCAATCGGCAAAAAAAACGATTTCCTCCAGATGCTTTCGTGTGACGTTAAAGCGGCTTCGTCAAGTAAGAGGGAAAAAATTATCCGCGCCAAACGTCCAAGCGATCCCTTAAGCAATCTCCCAAAAAATTCAGGCAAAGAAGAGTAAAAGCCATGAATCCGGCAGGGCCGACGAGCAACCACCAGTAAATGCGAATGGGGTTGATGAAAGCCGCTCCATCGGAAAGCTGCGTGCCCCAACTGGAACGAGGCGCTTGCACTCCCAATCCAAGAAAGCTTAAAAACGATTCTTCAAGAATGACGGCGGGAATGGTCAAGGTAAGATAAACAAGAATAATGCCAGCGAGATTAGGCAAGAGATGTTGCCACATGATGCGCAAAGGGCCCTGCCCCAACACCCGCGCCGCATGCACAAAAGCGCGTTCTTTCAAAGAAAGCGTTTGCCCGCGCACGATGCGCGCCATGGTCAACCACTCCACCATGCCAAGGGCGAAAAAGAGGATGACAATGCGCGAGGATTGAACCAGAGCCGGCCATTCCTGAAATTTATTTTTGAAAGCCTCGTCGAGAAGCGCAATAAGGGCGATGACAATGATGATGCGCGGCAAGGAGTAAAGAATGTCCACAAAACGCATCATCGCGCGGTCCACCTTGCCGCCGCAGTAGCCGCTCGCCAAGCCATATGAGACGCCGATGACAAGGCTGACGCCCGCTCCCACCATACCCACTAATAAAGAAATCCGCGCGCCGTATAAAATGCGCGTCAAAACATCGCGTCCATGAATATCCGTGCCAAGCCAATGCTGCCAGCAGGGCGGAGAGAATTGCAGATCAGAAATAGTCTCATAGCCGTAAGGGCTGATCATCGGCCCCAAGCAAGCGGCAAGGACGATGCACGCTAGACCGGCAAGGCTGAAAATCATCGTGCGGCTTTTCATATCACGTCAACCGAATGCGTTTGTCCAAAGCAGCCAATAAAACATCTGCAAACGCATTAAAAAAAATCAGCAAGCCGGAATAAATCATCACCGCGCCGCCGGCGACGAAGACATCCCGATTTAACACACTGTTGATAAAAAACGGGCCGAGGCCGGGGATGCAGAAAATTTCTTCAATCACCAAACTGCCCGTCAAAATGTGCGCGGCCAGCGGGCCGGAATAGCTGACAATCGGCAGGACAGCCACTTTCAAAGCGTGGCGAAAGGCCACCAGCCGCTCCGGCAATCCTTTGGCGCGCGCGGTGCGGATGAAATCTTGTCCGAGAGCTTCCAACATGCTGCTGCGCGCCAAGCGGCTGCAATACGCGGCGTAAGGCGCGGCAAGGCAAACCACAGGCAAGACGCCGTAAGAAAACGCGCCCCATCCGGCGACGGGGAAAAGTCGCAACCAAAGACCGAAGACGAGGACGCACAAGGGCGCGATGAGAAACGTCGGCAAACAAATGCCCGTCAGCGCGAGAAGCATGGCCGCGCGGTCTTGCCATTGATCGTGACGCATGGCGGCAGTGACGCCCAGAAAAATTCCCGCGCTTAACGCCAGCGCAAGCGCGCACGCGCCGAGGAGAAGGGACTGCGGCAGGGCTTGCGCTAAAATTTCCACAACGGAACGATTGGTATATTTGAGAGACTCGCCCAAATCGCCCTTGAGAAGATTTTTCCAGTAGTAAAAAAACTGCTGCGTCAACGTCCCATTCAAGCCGTATTTTTCCAAGAGCCGCGCTTCCACGGCGGGATCAAGAGCGCGCTCACTTGAGAAAGGACTGCCGGGCGCAGCGCGAATGAGAAGGAAAGAAGCGGAGATGACGATGGCAAAAACGACAGCGGCTTGCAAAAAACGGCGAAGAAGAAAAGTTGTCATTTGTTCTTCCAATACATAGCGCGCAAGGGATGCTCATCCACCACATTCGGTTGAATGCCGCCGAGTTTTTTTCCGTCATAAAAATTGACGCCCGTGAAAAAATAAAGCGGCAGGATGGGCAATTCGTCCTGCGCGAGAATGATCTCCGCTTGCCGCATGAGAGCGAAACGCGCGGCGGCGGCGGATTCCTTACTGGCGCGCTTCATCAGTTGATCGTAACGCGCGTTGCTCCATCCCGTCCGGTTATTGCCTCGATCAGTAAGGAAACAATCTAAAAAGGTGTTCGGGTCGTTGTAATCGCCCACCCAACTGGAACGCGCGATGTCGTAATCCAGTTCATTCAGAGAGCGCAAATAAGTCGCCCATTCTTGATTGCGCAACTCCACATGAATGCCCAATTCTTCCTGCCACATCGCCTGAATTTCCGTGGCGATTTGCTCGTTTAATTCCGTTTTATTATAAAGAAGAGAGAGGCGCGGAAAGCCGTTCCCATGCGGAAAGCCAGCCTCGGCGAGGAGTTCCCTCGCCTTCTTGGGGTCGTAAGCCAAGCCAACTGGCGGTTCGTATCCCGGAATGCCCGGCGGCGTGAACGAAGAAGCGGGAAGCTCGCCAGCTTTGGCGATTTTTTTCACGAGACGCTGCTTATCCACGGCAAGAGCAAGAGCCTTGCGCACGCGGCTGTCGTTCAAAGGCGGTTTGGTCGTGTTGAAGCGGTAAAAATAAGTAGCCAGAAAAGGATTGGCGTGGAAGTCGGGCCGCATTCTTAACTCGCCGATGAGGGTGCATGGAATGAGGCCTTTGTCTAAAATCAAATCCGCCTGCCCTGTGGAATAGAGGTTAAAGGCTGTGCTGGCCTTGGAAACGGTGAGAACGTCAATGCTGCGGAAGGCCACGGTTTCCTGCCGCCAATAATGAGGATTTTTTTCGAACCGAATGCGGTCGTTGACGCGCCATTTTTTCAAAACATACGCGCCGTTGGAAACCATCTTGCCGGGCCGCGTCCAACGGTCGCTGTATTGCTTTACCGTCGGCGTGTGAACGGGCAAGTAAGTGGTAAAGGCGAGAACGTCCGGAAAAAAAATCGTCGGGGATTCCAAGTCCACTTGCAACGTGCGCTCGTCCAATGCGTGAACGCCGACTTGCGAAAAATCTTTTAACCGACCAGCATGATAGTCCTCCGCGTTTTTAATGAAGAACATGATCTCGGCGTAGCGCGAGGCGGTGGCTGGCTCCAACACGCGCCGCCATGATCGCTCGAAGTCAAAAGCCGTCACCGGCTCGCCGTTGCTCCAGCGAGCATGAGAGCGGATAGAAAACGTGTAGAGCAACCCGTCCTCGCTCACTTGCCATGATTCCGCCACGGCTGGCCGCGCCACGCCGTCCGCGTCGCGCGCGGTCAGGCCTTCAAAAAGCGCATTGCAAAGGCGCGTTTCAAGCTGGCCGCTGACGATGGCCGGGTCAAGGCTCTGCGGCTCGCTGCCGTTGAGAAAGACAAAATCCGCGTCCGAGAGACGCTGGCGGCAATTGGTCAGGAAAAAACAAAAAACGCTGAAGCAAAGAACGCGGCGAAATGTTGCGGAGGTGAACATCACGCTTGGCTCATTAAATTGGGCCTATTCTACTGCGGGGTTGTTTTTCTTGGCGTCTGAATCCGTCGGCGACGGGGCAGGCTCTTGCGTTTTTTGCGCGGGTTGAGGCTGCGAAGAATCCGTCTTGCTCTCCGCGTCCTTTGTTGAAGGCGTTGGAGGGGCCGTTTCGTTTTTCTTCATCGGCAATGCGGTTTCGCCGGTTGCCGCCGGAGCAAGCAATTCGCTCTGCACGCGATCCGCCACGCTGCTGCGATGGGCGTATAAAATCGCCAATAAAAGTGTGAGAATAAAAAACGCGCTGCCGAGAACGATGGTGATTTTTGTCAACACGTCCGATGTCCCAGCGCCGAAGAGGGATTGCGTCACACCGCCGCCAAAGGAAGCGCCCAAGCCTTCCGAACGCGGGCGTTGCATCAAGATGATGAAGACGAGCAGGACGGCGCAAAGGACGTAAAAAAACAGGAGGACGTAAATAAGAATGTTAATCATAAGAAATGCTGCTTTGGATGATAGACACAAACGAGCGCGCTTCAAGACTTGCTCCGCCGACGAGCGCGCCGTCAATGTCCGGTTGTTTAAAAAGATCGGCGGCGTTGTCGGGTTTAACGCTGCCGCCGTAAAGGATGCGTATTTTTTGCGCGACGGATTCTCCGGCCATCTTAGCGACTTGCTGGCGGATAAATTCGTGAACGTCTTGCGCTTGTTCAGGCGTGGCCACCTTGCCTGTCCCAATCGCCCAGACAGGCTCGTAAGCAACCACCGTTTGCGACCAATTTTCTTCTGCAAGATCGGCCAAGCAACCGCGCAATTGTTTGCCAATGACATCTTTGGTTTTGTTTTCTTCGCGCTCGTTTAATTTTTCACCGACGCAAAGAATGACGTTGATTTTTGATAAAAATGCCGCTTTAGCCTTGGCGTTAACCAGCTCGTCCGTTTCGTGAAAATGCTCCCTGCGTTCCGAGTGGCCGACAATAACGTAGCGGCAAAAAAGGTCTCTCAACATGGACGCGGAAATTTCGCCCGTGTAAGCGCCGTTGGATTCGTGATGCACATTCTGCGCGCCGAGCATGATGGTGGAATGAGAGCTTAACACTTTCACGCATCTTGGAATGGCGGTGAAGGGAGGGCAAATCGCCACGTCCACGCCAACGAATCTTGCGCCTAGTTTATCCAAAAGATCGTTCACGAGAGTTTCGGCTTCGGATGCCGTTTTATTCATTTTCCAATTTCCAACGATGAGAGGGCGACGATGAGCAATCATAAAAACAAAGCATTCTAATACAAATCATCCAAGGCTACAACACCCGGCAAAGGCTTGCCTTCTAAAAATTCCAGAGTTGCGCCGCCGCCTGTGGAAACAAAATTGATTTTATTCCTTACGCCTGCCTTCGTCACTGCTGTGATGGAATCTCCACCGCCGACGATGCTTTTTGCCTCCTGATTTTCCCCAATTTCACGGGCGATGGCAAAGGTGCCCTTGGAACACTCCTCAATTTCAAAAATCCCCATAGGGCCGTTCCATAAAATAGTCATCGCATCGGCGATTTCTTGGCTGTAAGCCTCGATCGTTTCCGGGCCGATGTCCACGCCGCGCCAACCATCCGGAATCTCGCCTGAAACAACTTTCGTTTCAGAAGCATATCGTCTTTTAAAATCCAGTTGCTGGACGACGACGTGATCTTTCGGCAAAAGAACGCGGACGTTGCGCTCCTCGGCTTGCTTAAGAATATCGCGGGCGACGTCTATTTTATCCGGCTCATACATGGAGTCTCCCACGCGCATGCCTTTGGCTGCGGCAAAGGTGTAAGACATCGCTCCGCCGATTAAAATCGTATTCGCCTTTTGCAAAAGCGCGCTAATGACGCCAATTTTGTCCGAAACTTTCGCTCCGCCCAAAATCACTAAAAACGGCCTTGAAGGAAAGCGTAATTCTTTGCCGAGAGCCTCCAACTCCCTTTGCATGAGAAACCCTGCCACGCAGGGCGTCATCAGCAAATTCGGCGCGCCGGAAGTGGAAGCATGGGCGCGGTGCGCCGTGCCAAAAGCGTCGTTGACATAGACTTCCGCCAAGTCCGCCAATTGGCGCGCAAAAACAGGATCGTTTTCTTCTTCTTCTTTGTGAAAACGCAGGTTCTCCAACATGACAATTTCCCCTGCTTTCATGGCCATGACTTTGGCTCTTATACGATTGCCCACGCAGTCATTGAGAAAATCGATGTGATGGAGAGTGATTTCACTAAAACGATGGCATACGGGGCGCAAGCTTTGTTTGGGATCGGGCTTGCCGTCGGGGCGCCCAAGATGGCTGCAAAGAATGATCTTGGCCTCATGCTTGAGGAGATAATCAACCGTAGGGATGACATCATGAATGCGCGTCTCGTCTGTAATATACATCTTGTCATTGCGTTCCTCCATTGGAACGTTGAAATCCACGCGGACAAAGCAACGCTTGCCCTTCACACTGACATCGCGGATGCTTTTTTTTAGCACGGCAACCTCGGTATTATTGTGCGGCAATGTATTTGATTAAGTCCACACATCGGTTGGAATAGCCCCATTCATTATCATACCAAGCTACAAGCTTAAAGAAACGGCTGTTGAGTCCGATGCCAGAGCCAGAGTCAAAAACGCTGGAGTGCGCATCATGGATAAAGTCGGATGAAACCACTTCGTCTCTCGTGTAAGCCAGAATGCCTTTGAGATAAGTTTCGCTGGCTTTTTTCATGGCTTTACAAATTTCTTCGTAACTCGTTTCTTTGACCGTGCGCACGGTGAGATCAACCGCGCTGACCGTCGGCGTCGGCACGCGGAACGACATACCGGTCAGCTTCCCCTTGACTTCCGGCAACACCAGCCCCACCGCTCTAGCCGCCCCTGTGGTGGAAGGGATGATGTTGATCGCCGCCGAACGCCCGCCTTTCCAATCTTTCCTAGAAGGGCCGTCCACGGTTTTTTGCATCGCCGTGTAGCTGTGAACCGTCGTCATCAAACCCTCTTCCAAGCCAAATCCTTCTTTCAACAAAACATGAACGACAGGCGCAAGGCAATTGGTGGTGCAACTGGCGTTGGAAATGATGTGATGCTTATTTTTATCATAAGAAGTGTGGTTGACGCCGATGACCAACGTGGCGTCTTCGCCTTTTGCCGGAGCGGAAATGATGACTTTCTTCGCTCCTTTTTGGATGTGTCCCCTCGCCTTTTCCGCGTCTGTAAAGAGACCCGTGGATTCAAAAACGATGTCCACGCCCAGTTCCTTCCACGGCATAGCAGACGGGCCTTCTTTAACGGCCAAGCATTTAATTTTATGGCCGTTGACGACGAGTGTGTCGTCTTCCGTCACGGAAGAGCTGGATTTTTCGCTGCGCACTTCGCCCTTAAAACGGCCTTGAGTGGAATCATATTTCACCAAGTAAGCCAAATTATCAGCGGGCACGAGATCATTGACCGCCACAACGTCTAATTCCTTGCCGAGTAATCCTTGCTCACAAAGAGCGCGAAAGAAAAGTCTGCCGATACGTCCGAATCCGTTAATGCCAATTTTAATCATAAACCTTTAAACTCCTTAGTTGGATAAAATTTTTAGATGAAAGGTGTAAAATATGAAGAGGGAGTTCGCGGCGTCAATGGCAAAAACTTGTCGTGTTATATTAAACTACCGGTAGGCATCTTTGCGATGAGCGACGGAGCAAATTTCTACAACGCTGTCCATCACCCTGTAAAGGATGCGGTAATCACCCACGCGAACGCGGTAGCCATTGTGGGCGTTCACCAACTTCAGGCAGCCGACAGGGAAGGGATTCCCCGCCAAATTTTGGATTTTTTTGTCCACACGTTGGGCAATCTGGTCAGGTAATACGTCAATATCTTTTTGGACAGCACGCGCAATAACAAGGCGGCGATTCACGCACTGAACCGTTTTTTACGGTATTCCCCATACGGAACAAAGTCGTTCTCTTTCACCGTTTCTTCAATAATGATGGAATCCATCAAGTCCTCAAAATCTTCAAGAAAATGCTTGCGTTCTTCTTCGGGCATTTCTCTGACGATGTCTTTGATCAGGGCGGCTTGTTCCGCGCTCGTCATGGAATGGATAGATTCTTTAATTTCCGCAACGCTCATAAGCACACTATGCTCTTGAGCGTAGTGTGAGTCAAGAATGCCGGCAGAAACTATGCCTTCTTCAACCCCTCGCGCAAAGCAGCGTAAGCCGAGGGCAAATCCCCCGGGTGAATGCGCGTGTTGCCGATAGCCGTTATAAAACCAGCGTCGCTCGTCCAACGCGGCACGATATGCACATGCATATGCTCCGGCACGCCCGCGCCGGCTGCGGAACCGATGTTGATGCCGATGTTGATGCCGTCGGGCTTGAAAACCCCGCGCAGAAGCTCGGTCATTTCTTTCACATTTTTCCACAAATCAGCAGTCTCTTCATCGTCCAAGCCGCTTAAGTCCGGCACGGCGCGATAGGGCGCGACGAGCAGATGCCCCAAATTGTAAGGGTATCTATTCAAAACAGTGAAACAGGTCTTGGAACGGTGGATGACAAAGTTTTTTTCATCGTCCGAGGAAGATTTTCCCAATTCAACAAATAAATCGGCAAGGTCTTTCTGGGAAGCTTCCCGAACGTAAGAGCTGCGCCAAGGCGACCAAAGGTGTTCCATACTTTTACTTTTCATCTTGGCCGTTCGCGTCATCCTGTCAACGTGTCTTCCAAGGATTCTTTTCAAGATAAGCACATCCTGATTGGCGGCAACGACGAGTTTGCCGTCAAAAACCACGCGGCGGAAGCGGCGCGTTCTCTTGCGCCGGCTGACGCCATGAATTTTGAAATGGTGAACGGATGTGTTGAGAACGAAGAAATCGCGCTGCGTCAGCTTGCTTCCGCTAGAGAGGCGTTGCAAACGCTGCCGTTCTTCGGCGGACGCAAAGTGGTTCATCTCAAAGACGTGAATTTTCTCGGCGACGACGCTCTGGGACGCAACGCGCAAATCATCGCCTCACTCGAAAAGCTGGTTGAGATACTCTCTTCGCTCCCGGCAGCGAGCGCGCAATGCATCATCAGCGCGGTGGGCGTGGACAAAAGGCGCGTTTTTTTCAAAGCGTTTTCCAAATTCGGCCATGTCGAATCTTTTGATAAAGTGGATTTAAGCCGGGAACGGGACTTCGGAGCGTGGGTGGATGAAGTGGAAGAGCGCATGGCCGCCGAGGGATTGCAGGCGGATCCGTTGGTCGTCGAACGTCTCGTCGAGCTTGTCGGCAACGATTCCCGCGCATTGCAGGGCGAGATCGAAAAAATCAAACTTTACATCCATCCAAGAACGAAGGCGGAAGAAAATGATCTCCGCGCCATCGCCTCGGAGAGCCGCGCGATGGTGGTTTGGGATTTATGCGACGCCGTGACGCTCGGCAAAACAACGGAAGCAGTTCGCCTCTTGAAAAAATTACTCGCGCAAAAAGAAACAGAGGTGGGCATTCTGATTCTTTTGAGCAATCACATTCGCCTCGCGGCTTTGACGAATCATCTCAAATAAACGAAACGACTGCGCCTCTCCCAACGCGGTTCTTTCTTTAACGTTGAATTACTGGGCGACGCTGAAAGTTTTTTGCCGGTGAATAAAAAGGGCGATAAACCCAGCACCTTTCGCCTCGGACGCATCGCCCAACAATCTAAAAACCGAACTGCCGCGCAATGGCGGCAAGCGATGGAGATTTTGCACGCGACGCACCATCAACTTTTTCAATCGGGTTCAGACACGGCGCGCGTCCTTGAAACCGCCGTTTTGCAGCTTTGCCTGCTTTAGCGAGCTTGCGCCGCCGCATTGGTCGTTGAATTGGTTAAGCGAAACAGAGCTTGAAATGGTTCTTGGTTGCGCAAGGACTCGAATTGAGGGTCGGAAGCAAATCGTTCTTTCATAGGCAAGCCGCCGAACTGAATGGCTTTAGTCGCCACGCGGTAAAACTCTTCCATGTTGCCATCCATCAAGAAAATTTGGGCTGAAGCGAATGGGATTTCCGGCCTGTTGGGTTGGATTTTTTCCCAACGTTTGAGAAGCTCCAAAGCTTCTTTTAAATGTCCATTTTGAACGTGGATGTTGACGAAAGCTTGATAAAAATCCGCGGCATTTTTGGGAAGCTCTTTCAGGGCGCGTTCCGCCCAGACATCGGCTTTTTTAAACTCTCCTAATTTGCTCAAAAGACCGACGAGTTGAATGGCCTCTTCTTTATTGGAAATGTGTTGAGCAAATTTAGCCTCCAACCTTTGCGTCTCTTTGTTTGTTTTTAAAACATCAAAAACATTGGCCGCCAACTGCGGAATGATAGGGTTAAAGGGATCAACATCATAAGCCTTCTCAATTAACGCCAGAGCTTCATTGTGGCGTTTTTGTTGAAACAAAATGCGCTGAAAAGCCAAAGTGGTCTCCAGATTGCTCGGAGAAAGAAGCGAAGCTTGGCGGTAGGCGGTTTCAGCTTCCTTCATCATGCCGCGCGAAAAATAAATGTTGCCCGTCGTCTGGCGTAATTTGGAAAAGGAACGCCGCGCGTCTTCATCCTCCAAGAAGTGCGGGTCTTTCAGAAGAGACGCTGTGTAATGCTTCCAAAATTGCATGTCCTTTTTCACGGCTTCTTCGGGGATGCGCTCTAAAGGCTCGGGAGCCAGTTCATAACAAAGACCGTGCGGAATAGCGTAAGGATAGGACCAAGACATCGGAAAGCTTTCTTCAACAAAAAACCGGTGTTTGTCTTTATTTTTCAGAAAAATCATTCTCGCCGCTTCGATGTTGGTGTTTTGAGTTTCCTGAACCGGCGAAGCAGTGTTTCTCTTACGCTGGGCCTTGATCATGAAATCCTCAAAAACCCGCGTCACGTCCTCGCGAACAGGAATGAATAACGGTTCGGGGGGATACATCTCATCGCGCTTGAGCCAGCGCTCGAACCAACTTTTGACGGGCGGACGATGCTCGGTGTATTGATCTCGCAGGTATTGCAAATAGAAAGGATCTGTCAGGGTATTTTGGGTGATGATGTAGAGGTCGCGGCGATCAAAAGCAGGGTCGCGCTTGACATGGGGCGGCTGGAAGCTTTCTCCAAAAATCATATAAGTGTTCACAAAGCGTCCGGGGTCTGTGCCGCCCAGAAAAACGCTGCCTTGTGGCAAATCTGCCAGCATATCGTGGCCGAATTGCCAGCCAAACCAATGATCGCGCTGGCTGCATGCCGCCGCATTTTGAATGCCCGTCTTCACGGGAAGAATCAGCCACGCCAACATGCCCACGCCGGCGATGCCAAACCAAATTTTCTTCCTTTCCAACTGCAATAAAACATAAAGAGAAACAGCCGACGCACCCGTTCCCGCTATAAGAGTAAACAAAGCAAAAGAATAGGTGTGATACGGCATCTCCAAAGCCCAACCGCTTACATCTGATCTAGCTTGATTAGCAAAAGGCTCCAAAAAGGCGGCGAGCAAAAAAGCGGAGAATAAAATTAAAATCCACGCGCGACGAAATGGATCGAACGGCAAAACGAGAGCAAAGGCAAATGCCGCGCAAATCAGGCCAATCCAGCCGAAAGACTGCTGAATTTTTTCCCAATACAACGCTGAAAAATTGCGAATGCTCTCCAATCGTTTGTTGAGAGATTGCGCCGCATTATTTTGGGGTTGAGCCGGTTGGTCTTGCGCCCCCATAAGTTTGCCGACGGTGTTAAGTAATTGAGCGGAAAGACTGCCGCTATATTGGCTGCGGTTGATGGCCCAAAAAAAACCGCCCCTTTCTCGCGCATAACTCCAGTTCATCGGCGGGTTTGTTGAGGACGCCAAAGGCATGTAAGCATAGGGCAACAAACCCATCGCAACGACGGCCAAAAGCAAGAGTCCGTGACGCCAATGAACCAGTTTTCTTTTGATCCAAATAAAAACCACTAAAGCGGCTATGGCGCAAAGAAAAAAGCGCATGGAGGAATGGAGCGTTGCCCGATCGTCTATCGCAGGCGTCAAGGGATCATTCGACAACCAAGCAAAGCCCATGTAAATGAGGGAGGCGGCTAACGTGAGATAGATGGTAAATTCTCCTAGATAGCGCTTCCCTAGCAAAACCATGAGCACCAACGGAACAGGGGTAAAAGCGAGAATGAGATGATGGTTGCTCCAACCTAGGGTGTAAAAAAAAATGACCGTGATAAACGGTTCAATGCGCTCGGGTAAATGCAACCACCGATAGAGCGCGCAAACAAAGAGCATCGCCAATAAAGCGTGCAATGCATAAACCTCCGCGATGACGCATTGAGTCCACATGGACTCGCTCAAGGCAAAAGCCAGACTAAACGTCAGAGAGATAAGAAAACTAACCGCATAGCGCATGTCCCAATGTTGGAAAGAAACCGTTTCGTCGTTCTCATCTTGCCCTTGAGGAAACTTTTGCAAAAGCCAGTTGCAGGAATTGTTTAATAATAAAGCGACCAGCCCGACAGCCAACGCGCCGCAAAAACCGGAGAAGAGATTGACTTCCCAAGCCGCGTTACCCAAGGGCAAAAGAGTGAACAGCCATGCGCCCAACGTCCAAAGCGGATAGCCGGTAGGATGCGGCACGCCGAAATGCTGCGCCGCTGTGATGAGCTCGCCGGAATCTTCTAAAGTGACATTGGGCGCGGCGGTATAAACATAGATGGCAAAACTAACCAACGCGCTTAAACCGGCAACCAGCCAATCCCGCGCATTAAAAGGATACAACCATTTTTTTGCGCGCTCTGTCATGGCCGTTGCAAAAAGAAGATTATATTCCTGTCTGGCCTAGCGCAGTCGCTTTTCGATAAGCGTCAGCAGCGTCGTTCTTGCGGCCTTGCGCGTCATAAGTAACGCCTAAATTATACCACGCCTTAGCATAGGAAGGGTTGATCGCCACAGCGCGTTGATAGGCTGCAACGGCGGGTTCCAACTTGTTTTGTTTGCCGTAAAGCGCGCCGAGGTTATACCAAGCTTGGGCGCTGGTCGGATCCACGCGCGTGACGCGCTCATAAGCGTCAACAGCCTCCGGCGTCTTATTTTGCTGGTCGTAAATCAGACCTAAATTAGACCATGCATCGGAGTTGGTGGATTGAAGACGCACAGCCTCGCGGTAAGCGCGCTCTGCTTCAGTTGTCTTCTTTAAATCAAAATAAACATTGCCCAAATTGTTCCATGCTTCGGCGGCGTTGGGATTGATCAACGTGACGCGATCATAAGCCGCCGCAGCTTTGGCGGCATCTCCTTGTCTTTCATAGACAACGCCCATGTTATACCATGCTTTCGCATCCATCGGATTCAGTTTTAAAACTTGTTCGTAAGCGCTCAATGCGCCGACGTTATCCCTTTGCTTCGCGCAAACCATAGCTAAACTTTGCCACGCCAGAATGTCATTCGGCGCGGCTTTAATGGCTTGGCGATAGGCAAAAATGGCGTCCGTAGGCTTGCCAACTTCCTCATAAGTAAGGCCAAGATTATACCATGCTTTCGCGTAATCCGGTTTGATGCGCACAGCCCGCTCATAAGACGCAATTTCTTTTTCCTTTAACTTTTCGCGGCCATAAAACACGCCGAGGTTATACCAGCCTTGCGCATCGTCGGGGTTGGCGTCCAACCAATGTTGATACGCAGCAATCGCGTCGAGCGTTCTCCCTTGCTCGGCGTAAGCGATGGCTAAATTGTGCCACGCTTTCGCATAGTTTGATTGGATTTGAACGGCATGCTCGTAAGCAACGATTTCCTTTGTCGTCAACTTCTGCTGGCCGTAATAAATGCCGAGGTTATACCAAGCCTGCGCGTCATTGGGATTAGTTTGAACAGCCTTTTCATAATCATAGGAAGAAGAAAGGGAAGAGGTAGAAGAAGAGGGAAGAGCTTCATTGCTTTTATAGGAAGAATCCAAAGCCGCGCTGCTTTGGTAAGAGGAAGAAACTGAAGAGGAAACCGATTCACTGTATTTGCTTTTTTCGACGTAATCTTTGCTTTTTTCAGTATAGGAGGTAGTCGCGCCGCTACTGCCAGCAGCAGTATAGGAAGTAGTCGCGCCGCCACTACTACTGCTACTACCCGTGCAGGAACCGGAATTCATGCCTACGCCAGCCTGCAAAAAGCAGGCCGTAGCTATCAAATGGAAACACGTAAGACAGAGGATAAAAGTTAAGCTGCGCTTCATGCTCCACGGTTTAGACGATGAACCCCTCTCCTACAACCGTTTTCTTGACTATCTCCGTACCGCCTCATACCTTTACAAGAATGTCTTTCATTTTTATCGGGTTCATTGTCTTTGTCGTAGTCGTCTGTTTTTTTGTCGTAGGCATTTACAACCGTCTCGTTACCTTGCGCAACCGCTATAAAAATGCGTGGTCGCAAATTGATGTCCAACTCAAGCGGCGTTACGACCTCATCCCTAACCTTGTCGAAACAGCCAAAGGTTACCTCAAACACGAACGCGAAACGCTGGAAGCCGTGATTGCCGCCCGCAACATCGCACAAGCAGCAGGCCAACGTGCAGCGCAAAACCCGGGCGAAGCTTCCGCCATGCGCGAATTAAGCGGCGCGGAAAGCGGCCTTCTCGGCGCATTGAGCAGGCTCATGGCCGTCGCCGAGGCTTATCCCGACCTCAAAGCTAATCAAAACATGATGCAATTAAGCGAAGAATTGTCCTCGACAGAAAACCGCGTTTCCTTCGCCCGCCAAGCTTACAACGACTCCGTCCTCTCTTTTAACAACGCGCGCGAAGTTTTTCCCAACAATCTCATCACCGGCATGTTTAATTTCCAAGCAGCGGAACTCTTTGAAATCGAAGAACCCGCCGAACGCCAAGCTCCTAAAGTTTCTTTTACTTAGAACTCGTTAATCTCGTCAAGACGTTATGGGCAACTCCGCCGCTCATGAAGCTGGAGGCTTTGGCAACAAACTTCGGAAAATCCATGGCCGCTTCGTGGTTGGCCTTGTCTGAAATGACGCGGATGACCATCAGCGGCACGTTGTGTTCGTAACACACCTGCGCCACCGCGCCCCCCTCCATTTCAATGCAAAGCAAACCCGGTAACTCTTTGCGTAAAGCGCGAATGATTTCTTTATCGGCGATGAATTGGTCGCCGCTAGCAATCAATCCTTGCGCCACCTTGGGGTGGCTCATGCTAAATTCATTTCGGATTTCTGCCGAGACCAAATGAGTGAAATCTTTTTGAAGAAAAGCATGAGCGCATTCGCTCGCCAATGACACATATTGGGGCAGAATGGGAAACACCTTCCGATTTAGCAAAGGAATTTCATGCTTTTGAAAAATGCGCAGCGCACTGGCATCCATGTCGTACTGCATCAGATCCGTGGCAACAACAATGTCTCCAACATTTAGCGAAGCGTCCGCCGCGCCTGCCACGCCGATAAAAAGAACAAGCTCCACTCCAAAACGCTCGATAAGCGTCGTCACGGTGCTAGCCGCCGCCACCTTACCCCAACGCGAAAAAACCACCGTTACTTGCGCGTGATGAAAAGAGCCGGTGAGATATGTTCGCTGCCCCGTTTCCGTAGGAATGATATTTTGTAAATACCCTTCCAAACAACCGACTTCCTCCTGCATCGCCCCCAAAATACCAATTTTCATGATGCTACCTTAACCCACATAAGAGAGCATTGTCAAAAGGCAAGGCGGCATTAAACTGTTTTTGCTCTGTAGAAAACAGCGCCATCTGTCATTCCCGAGAGCGAAGCGAGTCGGGAACCCGGAAGTCTGGCTTCCCGCTTTCGCGGGAATGACACGGAGAAAAAGCTTTTTCTTCGAGAGACCGCGCTTCTAAAATTACTGTTTTATACAAAGCATTAGAGCATCAGCATATGGATTTCTTCGAACATCAGGACCGCGCGCGAACGAGAACCAACGTTCTCATTTTCTATTTTATTCTCGCCGTCATCGGCATTATTTTTTCCGTTTACGCGGCTTTAGTCTTTTTGCTTGGCATTACGAATAAATCCATGCTGCCGGGCAATTGGTGGCAGCCTGATTTTTTCTTATACACCACCGTGGCAACGACAGCCGTCATCTTAATCGGTTCTTTCTATAAAATGGCCACACTGCGGCACAGTTCAATTGCTGTCAGCCTAGGAGGCAGGCCAGTGGACATCAACACCACGGACATTGACGAACGCAAGCTCATCAACGTCGTCGAAGAAATGGCTTTAGCTTCCGGCGTGCCGACGCCTGAAATTTATATACTCGGAGAAGGTTCCAGCATCAATGCCTTCGCCGCAGGCTACTCGCCGGAAAACGCTGTCATCGGCGTCACGCGCTGCTGTATTCGCAACCTCAACCGCGACGAACTCCAAGGCGTCGTTGCCCATGAATTCAGCCACATCCTGAACGGCGACATGCGCCTCAATATTCATTTAATCGGCTGGCTATTCGGCATCCTCTGCCTTGCCGTCGTAGGACGCATCCTTCTGCGCAGCGCATCCAGCAGTGGAAGTCGTAAAAAAAATCCTCTGCCGCTCATCGGGTTGGCGTTGATTCTCATCGGCTACATCGGCGTGTTTTTTGCCCGCTTGATTCAAAGCGCGGTTTCACGCCAACGCGAATTTCTGGCGGACGCTTCCGCCGTCCAATTCACGCGCAATTCCGACGGCATTGCCAATGCGCTCAAAAAAATCGGCGGATTGGAAAATGGTTCTCGATTAGGATCGCCGCACGCGGAAGAAGCTTCGCATCTTTTCTTCGCCGACGGAATTGAAAGAGGCTTCTTTTCCAATCTGTTTTCAACTCACCCGCCGCTTACCGAACGCATCCGCGCCATTGACTCATCTTTCAACGGCGAATTTGTCCGCATCGAATTAAAAACAGACGGACATCCTCTTCCTGAAATGGACGCTCTGCGCAGATCGCTGGCCGGAGGCGTGTCTCCCGATTCGCCCGCTTTCCAACAGTTAACCCAATCTTTTTCCAAGAAGACAACGCCCAACGCTCTCATCCAATCCGTCGGCATGCTTCAGCAGCGACACATTGAAAAGGCCCGGCAAATCCAAGCCGGTATGCCCGATGTTTTACTCCAAGCCGCCCACGAGCCTCTCGACGCATCCGCGCTGGTGTATTGTTCCTTACTGGAAAAAGACGCGGATATCCGCGCTAAGCAATGGGCTTGGCTGGAACAACACGTGGAACCCGCCGTGATTCAAGGAATCAAACGGCTTCTGCCTTCCCTAACGCAGCTCGACGTCTGGGCCGTATTGCCCTTGATTAATCTCTCTATCCCCGCTCTGCGTCGGCTGTCCAAACAACAATATGACGCTTTTTCCAAAAACGTCTGCGCCCTGATCCATGCGGATGAAAACGTTTCTCTCTTTGAATACACACTGCAACGTATGCTCCTTCAACATTTGCGCCCCTCTTTTGAAAAAACAGCGGAGCCGCGCGTCCGTTTTTACTCCATTAACCCTGTCCTGAACGACTGCGCGCTTTTGGTGTCTGCCTTGGCTAATCTGCAAACGGGCGAAGCTAAGCAGCAAGAAGCTTTCGCGCGCGGGATGAGACAACTCAACACTTCCCAAGCGACTCAACAGGTGAAATCGGCGACGGCGCAAACCGCCTTTTCAGCCATAGATAAGGCTCTGGAACGCATCAACGCTTCGGAACCCTTCATCAAACGCAATGCGCTTTACGCCTGCGCCTCTGCCGTTGCCAGCGACGGGATGATCGAACCGAAAGAAATCGAACTACTGCGCGCTATCGCCTCTTCTCTAGATTGCCCCATTCCGCCTTTTGTTTCGGAAATGCTACCCGCTTAATCTGCCTCCCCAAGGCTGGCTTTAGAAGCGAGCTTGGCTTTGACGGCGGTTTCGATTTTATTGAAAAGGGCTTCGTCTTTTTTCAGTTCTTCCTTAGCGGCGTCGCGGCCTTGGCCGACAAGTTTGCCGTCAAAAGAAAGCCACGCGCCTTTTTTCTCAACCACGCCGGTCTCGACTCCAAGATCAATCAGCGAGCCTGTTTTGGAAATGCCTTCATTATACATGATGTCAAATTCGGCCACCGTGAACGGGGGCGCGACTTTGTTTTTAACGATTTTAACTTTTGTGCGGTTGCCAAGAACCGTGCCGTCCGGAGCTTTGATGGCCGCGATGCGGCGGATGTCCACCCACACGCTGGCGTAGAATTTAAGAGCCTTGCCGCCCGGCGTGGTTTCGGGGCTGCCATACATGACGCCGATTTTTTCGCGGATTTGATTCGTGAAAATGCAAATCGTGCGCGCTTTGCTGATGAGCGCAGTCAACTTGCGCATCGCGCTGCTCATGAGCCGCGCTTGCGCGCCGACTACGGCGTCTCCCATTTGCCCTTCCAGTTCCGAGCGCGTCACCAACGCCGCCACGGAATCAATCACGAGCACATCTATCGCGTTGGAACGGACGAGCGCTTCGGCGATGTTCAACGCTTCCTCGCCGGAACTGGGTTGAGAAAGCAACAGCTCGTTCATATTGACGCCTAGTTTCCGCGCATAAGACGGGTCAAGCGCGTGTTCCACATCAATGAAAGCCGCGCTGCCGCCTTGTTTTTGAGCATTGGCGACAACGCTCAACGTAAGCGTCGTCTTGCCGGAAGATTCAGGGCCGAAAACTTCAACAATGCGCCCGCGAGGAAATCCGCCAACGCCGAGGGCGTGATCAATCACGAGCGAGCCGGTGGAAATAACATCAATATGCAAACGCGCTCTTTCGTCGCCCAAACGCATGATGGCGTTTTCGCCATATTGTTTTTGGATGGATTGGATGGCGAGGTCGAGATTCTTGCGCTCTTTATCTTTTTCTTTGTCCGTTGTTTTAGATGTTTCCGTTTTGGGCGTTTCGGTTTTAGAAGCCATAAGGACGAACTCTAACTGGACAGTGCGTCCAGCAACAAGTTTAAAGCGATTTGCGCCGCTTCTTCTTTAAAAGCAGTCCGTTGCGGCGTGAGATGATGCTCGACGACGATTTCTTCGGGGTCTTGCCGATTGGCCAACCCGAAAAACACCGTGCCGACGGGCTTTCCCGCACTACCGCCGCTTGGGCCGGCGATGCCTGTTACGGCCAAGGCAAAGTCTGCCCCGCTGCGCTCCAACGCCCCGCGCGCCATTTCCAAAGCCGTTCGCGCACTGACTGCGCCGTGTTGTTTGAGCGTGGAAGCTTGAACGCCTAATTCCTCTATTTTCGCCGCGTCGCTGTAAACCACCCAACCTCTGTTTAACACGGCAGACGCTCCCGAAACGTTGGTGACGAGATGGGCAATCAATCCCCCCGTGCAGGACTCGGCCAGCGCGATAGTTTTTCCCAAACGCGCAGCGAGCGCGATGACGTTATTTTCTACGTTGGGAGACGAAGGAATCATGCATGCGTTTGTTGCACTGCCGCGCGATGGCAACATTTTGAACCGTCCGCGCCGCAGCAGTTCTTGAACTTTTTCGTCTGGTCGAGCGGGCAAGGATCATTGCGGCCCAGCTTCGGCCCCATGCGCCGAACGGGAAGGTGCAGCTCCTCTTCCAACGTCCCCTCCCCGTCTTGCGAGCCTGCCTGCTGCGCATGCGCGGAAATCGTTTCGCCGCGCCCATAACGCTGCGGCAAGGCGCGCAGGAATTGCTCGAACGCCGTCAAGCTAGAGCTAGAGCGGAAAAGGTTCTGCGCGACGCGCTGTTTGATGTCGGCCATGAGCTGCTCGAACATGGTGAAAGCTTCCTGCTTATATTCGATGAGCGGGTCTTTCTGGCCGTAAGCGCGCAGGTTGATGCTCGTGCGAAGGCCGTCCATGGCGTAAAGGTGTTCCTGCCAAAGCTGATCAATCGCGCTAAGGATGATGTAGCGTTCCAACGACTGCACGCCTTCGGGCAATTCATATTTTACTTTCAACTCCTAAGCCGCGCGCACGCGCTCTTTTAATTTCGCGGCAACGGCGTCCTTGCCGCTTTGCCAGTCAATGTCTCCCTGTTGCAGACCGAGAGGAAAAGACGTGTTCGCCCATTTGATAAGTCCTTCCATGTCCGGCTCTGATCCTTCCAGACGCGCCGCGCATTCCGCGACGACGACCTCATCCACCACGTCGAAAATCTCGTCGCGGATTTTGTCGGTTGTGAGAATGTCGTTGCGGTAAGTGTAAATCACGTTGCGCTGCTGATTCATCACGTCGTCGTATTGCAACGTGTGTTTGCGGATTTGATAATTACGATCTTCCACGCGCTTCTGCGCCGTTTCCACGGAACGGTTCATCATGGGATGCTGAATGCTCTCGTCGTCTTTCATGCCGAGCACCGTGACGATTTTGGAGAGCTTGCGCGAATCGGCGAAGTTCCGCATGAGATCATCCTCAAAAGAAATATAGAATTGGGACGAGCCGGGGTCGCCTTGGCGGGCGCAACGGCCGCGCAACTGGCGGTCAATGCGCCGCGCCTCGTGCCGTTCCGTGCCGATGACGTGCAAACCGCCCGCGTCCGGCACCGCCGCGCCCAATTTAATATCCGTGCCGCGTCCCGCCATGTTAGTGGCAATCATCACCGCGCCGCTTTGACCGGCGCGCGCCACGATTTCCGCTTCCTGCTGGTGAAACTTGGCGTTGAGCACGCTGTGCGCAACGTTCTCGCGCTTCAACATGCGGGAGATAATTTCGGAAGATTCGACGGACGTGGTGCCGACAAGAAGCGGCTGGCCCTTTTGATGCCGCTCTTTGATTTCCGCCACCACGGCGTTGAGTTTTTCGCGCCGCGTTTTGAAAATGAAATCGTTGCCGTCTTTGCGCACGCAAGGTTGGTTGGTGGGAATGACGACGACCTCAAGTTTGTAAATATCCTTAAACTCGTTCGCCTCCGTCTCCGCCGTGCCCGTCATACCGGCGAGTTTTTCGTAAAGGCGGAAATAATTTTGAATCGTAATCGTGGCCAGCGTCTGCGTCTCGCGGTCGATTTGCACGCCTTCCTTGGCCTCGACAGCTTGGTGCAAGCCGTCGCTCCAACGACGGCCGGGCATGAGCCGCCCCGTGTATTCGTCTACGATGACAACTTTATTGTCCTGAACAATGTAATGAACGTCCTGCTCAAAAACACAATAAGCGCGCAAGAGTTGGGAAATGTTGTGCACGCGCTGGCTGCTGTCCTCGTAATTGCGCTGCGCCTGCTGCTTGGCCTCCTCTTTTTCCTTCGCCGTTTTGGAAGAATCTTGATCAATGTCGTGATTGATCGTGATAAGATCAGGCAAAATAAAAGCGTTGGGATCGGACGGGCTAAGGAACTTGCGCCCCATGTCGGAAAGATCCGCCTCGCTATCTTTTTCATCAATCGAGAAGTAAAGCTCTTCCTTGAGTTTATAGAGTTCCGTGCGCCGCGAATCCGTGTACAACGCCAACTCCGCGTCATCAATCGCGCGGCGAATAGCGGGGTCTTCCTGCAATTTCAGGAGCAACTTATTGCGCGGCATGCCCAGTTTCACTTTGAAGAGCAAGCGGCCCGCTGTATCTAAATCCCCTTTTTCGCAAAGAGCTTTGGCTTGATTGACCGATTCCGTCAGCATGTTGTTTTGCTTTTTAACAAGCGCGGCCACGGAATCTTTGAATTTGTCGTATTGATGAGTCGTTACGGTAACCGGCCCGGAAATAATCAGCGGCGTGCGCGCCTCGTCAATGAGCACGCAATCCACTTCGTCAATAATCGCGTAAGGATGGCCGCGCTGGACTTGCTCCGCCACGGAAGTCGCCATGCCGTTGTCGCGGAGATAATCAAAACCATATTCCGCGCATGTGCCGTAAGTGATGTCGCAAGTATATTGCGCGTGCCTTTCTTCAGGCGATTGCCCGTGCTGGATGCAACCGACAGTGAGGCCGAGGAAACGGTAAATCTCGCCCATCCATTCCGCGTCGCGCGCGGCGAGGTAATCATTCACCGTCACCACATGCACGCCGAGGCCGGTGAGCGCGTTGAGATAGACGGGCAGCGTGGCGACGAGCGTTTTGCCTTCGCCTGTGGCCATCTCGGCAATCCTGCCGCTATGCAACACCATGCCGCCGACGAGCTGCACATCGAACGGAATCATCTCCCAAACGACGGAATGCCCGCGCACTTCCACCATGCGACGACCCTGCGTAAAACGGCGGCAACAATTTTTAACCACCGCAAACGCTTCCGGCAGCAGATCGTCGAGCGTCGCTCCTTCCACAAGCCGTTGCTTTAAGGCAGGCGTGCGCGCTTGCAATTCTTCGTCGGAAAGCCGTTGTAAATCCCTTTCGAGCGCGTTAATTTTTTCAACAAACGGCGCCAAACGGCGCAACTCGCGCTGATTCTTCGTGCCGACGACCTTCTTAAGAAACCACTGAAGCATAAACTAACGATGCTACAGCAATTTCCCGCGAAGAGCAAGCGCGAGGCTCAACGTCGGCGCGACGCAGAAACCAATCGCTGTTTATCACCAGCGTCTTAGTAGCGATGATGACGATGGTGGCGATAATGATGGCGGCGATGGTAGTAGCCGGGGCCATAATAGCGATCAGCGCGGTAAGGATAGTAATAATAATGGCCACGATGGCGGTAACGATAACGCCGCCCACTGTGATAATAAGCACCACCCCTTGGATGGTCTCCTATGTTGACGCCAAAGCTAAAACTATCCGCTTGAAGCGCGGGCTCGGCCAAGGGTGAAAGTAAAAATACGGCTAACGCAGCATAAACAATTTTTTTCATTTTGGACACCTCCGCTTCATTAGACGTCGGAATATTTGAATGGGTTCAAACAAATCGCGCCGACGCTAATGAAGCACATCATTCTCCTGAACATCTTTAGTAGCGATGGTAGTAATAGCCCCCCTCACGATAATAGCGGCGATGGCGGTAAGGATGGTGCCTCCGATAGTAATAACCATCAGGATAGTGGCGGTAACGGTGGTGACGACTGTAACGATAACGCGGGCCATCGTGATAATAAAACCCTGCACTCGGCTCATCTCCTACATTGATACCAAAGCTAAAACTATCCGCATGAAGCGCGGGAGCAGCTAAGGGTGAAAGTAAAAATACCGCTAAGGCGGCGTAAGCAACTTTTTTCATTTTGAACACCTCCGCTTCATTAGACGTAAGAACGCTGAATTGGATTCAACAAAATTATTATCGCACTTAGCGCTTATTGATTCAGGCTTTCAGCAAGTTTATCAAACGATTCGTTCCATCCGGTCCGACATTCTTCCATCATTTTCTTCGGCAACCCTGCATGCTGTAGCGTCATTTTAGTTTTGCCTCCTTTTATTTCTTCAAAATTCACGGTTATCTGAAGGTCTGATGGAAAATTCTCCATACCGTAATGCGTTGCGGGCACAATATTGCCATGTTCATCGGCGAAATGATCCGTGCAGACGATTTTTCCCATCGGCTTGATTTCTGTGTACACGCCCGTGCTCCATATTCCCTTTTGCCAAGCTTCCGGCCCGCTATCGGAGCGCATACAGGAGAGGTATTTGCCTCCAACACGGAAATCTATTTTACATACAGGCGACGTAAAGGCCTTGGGCCCCCACCAGCGCATGACTTTTTTGGGGGCAGTCCATGCCTCCCAAACCAAATGGCGCGGCGCATCAAACGTGCGCGTGATAACCAGTTCTTTTTTTAACATTTCTCCTCACCTTCCAGAAGCCACTGCCGAACGAAATGTCCCTGTGCTTCTTAAAAGCTTAAACAGTCGGGGCTTGGTAAATGATACCCTAACTAATGATGGTGGCGCCCGTCGCCATGACTGTGCCAGTGTCTATGGCCTCGCCCGTGACCATGCCTGTGCCAGTGACGATGACGATGATAGTCATCATGACGATGGCGATAATATGGTTCATCGTCGTAATAATAAGCCCTACGTCTTTGATGGTCGCCAACGTTAACGCTCAAGCCAAAACTATCCGCCCGAAGGGCAGGAGTAGCCAACGGCAAAAACAAAAGCGTTCCTACAACAATATAAAAATATTTTTTCATAGCGATAACTCCATTATGTTGGACGTCACACCACTAAAATGAATTCAAAAAAAACGCTTAATGATACCAACTATCACTGTAGCGAGTGTTGCGATAATGGTAGTAGTAGCCGTAAGGGTAGTAGGGGTAGTAAGAGTAAGTGCGGTGGGGATAACGATAATAGTAGCGACTGGGATAACGATAGTAACGAGGCCCGTCGTCGTGGTAATAGAATCCGGTCTTAAAAGGATTGATTAAGCTAAGCTGAAAACCAAAATCATCCGCCCGAAGAGCAGACGCAGCCAAAGGCGACAACAACACAGCCAACGCTAGAGTAGTAACTTTTTTCATAGCGACAACCCCGTTACGTTGGACGCCGAGACACCAAAACGGATTCAAAAAAAATGAGGAAGAAAAAGAAGCTTCCCTCTTACAATCACCTTTTAATTCAACGGAAGCTTTTCCACAGGAAGAGCTAAATAATTTAAATTGATAGGATTTTCGGAGGACATGGTCCGATACTTCCCGATCTTGGAAAGGCCGTGTTTCGTTATTGTATGGAGCTGGTATTGTCTTTTTTGAAAAAAATCGTAAAAAGAATAAAAACTTGTGCCGCTGTAGTAGTTGAAGTAGCCGAATTCGAACTGAACGGCGGGCCTAAACTTTTCAATCGTTTTTTGCAGCCCCAAAATGACATCCAATTCTGTTCCATCCACATCAATCTTGATGTAATCTATTCCGTTAATGCCAAGCGCGGCTAAATAGTCATCGCCATTATGAATTTGAACCTCAAATTCAATCTTTGTTTTTTTAGACGAAACGCTTTGTTTTTCCGGCAACAACGAACCACCGCCGCCAGCGCTGTATGCGGTAACTTTTTTGGTGAGCAGACCTAACCCGACATTGATTTTTTTCAGCCTGTCATTCGCTGGAATTTTATCGAAAAAAATGGGAATCGGCTCAAAGCAATAAAGATACGCATGAGGATTATTTTTCTGAACACCCGCCGCCCACCGACCATCATTCGCTCCAATGTCTATCACGCACGCGTCTTCTTTTTTCCGATTGAGCCACTTGGAAACAGCGCGCATTTCACCGTTTGCATCCCAGTCCACACTGCCAATCATCTTGGTGGCAATGCGGTTAATCAACCTCACCACATAATTTCTTAAATGAAGAATCATCCGTGTTTCTTTTAAATTACGGTACGGGAGGGATTCGAACCCTCGGTAGGTTTTAACACCTACAACGGTTTAGCAAACCGCCGCTTTCGACCACTCAGCCACCGCACCTTGAGAGGGAAAGACTATAAAGATCACATCAAAGCATGACAAGAAGCTTCGCTTTTGGGTAAAAGAAATTGTGGACAATTTTATCCCTTGGCTTCCGAACGACGACTTGCTCCGCGTTTTTGATTGGCGGGAGGTTTTTGGGAATGAACGGCCTGTGGAGGTGGATTTAGGCGCGGGCGACGGCGGGTTTGTTTTGGCTCAAGCGACGCGGCGGCCTGAAATCAATTACGTCGCCGTCGAGCGGTTACTGGGGCGCGCGCGGAAAATCGCCAAACGCGCCGTGCGCGAAGAAAGAACCAATCTGCGCGTCCTGCGCCTCGAATCTTTTTATTTTCTCCGATGGATGTGCCCGCCCGCGTCGCTTCAAACAATTCACATCATGTTTCCCGATCCTTGGCCAAAGCGAAAGCATTTCGCGCGGCGATTGATTCAGCCCGATTTCATTGAAACAGCGCGGCGCGCGCTTGTCGCCGACGGCGCGGTGAAATTCACGACGGATCACACGGATTATTTTGAATGGACGCGCCGTTTGTGGAACGGAGCAAGCGGCTGGAAGGCATTGGGCGCGTGGGACGCGGAAGAAGAACCGCGCAGCGATTTTCAAAAAACGTTCGACAGCGAAGGCCGCGCCACTTGCCGCGCCGCTTGGCAAAAAGAAGCTGATGCTCCGTAACGACGGGGAAATAACATTGCCTTTTTTGCAGAAACGGGTTGAATGGCCGTTCTCTAAACGGGGTCATAGCTCAGTTGGTAGAGCGCCTCAATGGCATTGAGGAGGTCTGGGGTTCGAACCCCCATGGCTCCACGTTTTTTAGCATTTTTTCCAAGGTACAAGTGGGCAGTGATTAGGCCCACCGTTCAAAATGTCGTAAATCACATCAGGCTTGAAGACTCTACCAATGGCACTGTCTTCTATGTATTTGCCATTACCCTCACTTTTAATGGAGTATCTGCCAACGTAAGTACCAACAAACCGGTGGTGCAATGCGCCGTTTTGAATTTCTCTCACAATAACAGGCGCGCCAGACATACCACGGCGGGTCGTGGCATCAATCAGAACAAGAGGCTCTCCACAGAAATTAGAGTAAGGTTCGGAGGCTATATTCCCCACCTTCCACACAGGTAGCGGTAGATTTGGAGTAGATCGGTCGACAAGCCCTTCAGGGAAGCCAATAATAAAACACGTCTGACTTACATGGAGCTGTAATTGCTTATTTTTTTCAGGATCGAGAAAGCTGTTGTGCAATGAAGCATTAATCTCACCACTCCCATCCAAAGGAAGTAAAGTAACGTCGTAGTGCTGGCTCACCGAATGTCTCCAATACATTGGATTATTTGTTAAAGGATTATTGTCACCATCGTAGAGATTTTTTTCTATATTGGTGTAATGCCCCTCAATAAGAACCTTATTAGGTAGACTACCCATGTTGTTCTTGATTTCAAGAAAGTCCGGTTCCTTTCCAGAGAGATTGTGCCAGGCCGTCACGAGAAAAGGCCCTCGGTTTTCTAAGTTTTTAAAAATCACTCCCGTTCCCGTAGCAATCTTTTGTTTTTCAAAAAACATGGTTAAATGAACCACGGAACGGGAAAGAGAGTTCACAACACTAGAAAGGTCTATTCCAGAAGGATCAGGCATAATCGCATTATAACGAGGAGTAAGAGAATCCACACGAAAGAAAATAGTCGGCCAAGGTTATCTCGCTTTTTCTGCGACCTATTTGCGAGCCAAACACTACCTTTTTCCACCCTTCATTGACACGCGGCGGCTGTGTTTTAAGCTGATTTCCATGCCTCACGCGCGCCGCACAGTTCTTTACGAAACGCACGTAACGGCGGGTGCGCGGATGGTGGATTTCGCCGGTTGGGAGATGCCGGTTCAATATACAAGCATCTTGGCGGAGCATCATGCCGTTCGCAAGGCGGCGGGGCTTTTCGACATCAGCCACATGGGCGAATTTTTCGTTTCCGGCGCGCAAGCGGTCTCATGGCTCAACGGGCTACTCACGAATGACGCGCGGAAAATCCCCGTCGGTGGCAGTCAATACACGCTCATGCTGAATGAGCAGGGCGGCGTGATTGATGATTTGATTCTCTATCGTTTGGAAGAAGAAGGTTTTCTCCTCGTCGTCAATGCGTCTCGGATTGATGAGGACTGGGCGTGGCTAAATTCTAAAAAAACAAGCGGCGTTCTTTTAGAAAACCGAAGCCACGAAACCGCCGCTCTCGCTTTGCAAGGGCCGCTCTCTGAAAAAATTTTGCGCATTGTCTTCGGCCAAGAAACGAATTTGCCCACGCACGCGCAAATCACCTCTTTATCATGGCGCGGTGAAAAAATTCTCGTCGCGCGCACGGGTTACACGGGCGAGGACGGCTTCGAGTTTTTCCTCCCCGCTTCCATAGTCCGCGATTTTTGGGCGCAACTTCTTGAAATCGGCAAGCCGTTCGGCTGTTTGCCGTGCGGCCTCGGCGCGCGCGACACGCTTCGTCTGGAAGCGTGCCTGCCGCTCAACGGCAATGACCTTTCCCCTTCCATCACGCCTTTGGAAGCGGGTTTGTCCAAATTTGTCTCCTTAACCAAACCGGAAAATTTTCCGGGCCGTTCCGCTATGGAAAATAAAACGCCCGCGCGCAAATCCGTCGCCTTTGTCCTTAAAGAAACCGGCGCGCCGCCGCGTTCTCATTACGCCGTTTTTTCAGGCGACAACAAAATCGGCGACGTGACCAGTGGCGGCTTTTCTCCAACGTTGCAAAAAGGCGTCGGGCTCGCTTTGATTGAACGCGGACACGCCGCGCCGGAATTTGAAATTGAAATTCGCGGCCAACGCGCGCCCGCTCTCATGCAACCCAAGCCCTTATACAAACGCTTATGAACCTACCTCAAAACCTCAAGTATGCGGAATCCCACGAATGGATTGAAATTCAAGGCGGTGTGGCCGTCGTCGGCATCACGGATCACGCCCAGCGCGAACTTGGCGACGTGGTGCACATCGAGTTGCCAAAAATCGGCAAGCGCGCAAAGGCAAAGGAAGCCGTCGCCGTAGTGGAAAGCGTGAAAGCGGCGTCCGATATTTACAGCCCAGTCAGCGGCGAAATCACGGAAGTGAACAACGAACTGGCCTCCTCGCCCGCGCTGATTAATTCCGAGCCTTACGGCAAAGGCTGGATGTTTAAAATCAAGCTCGCCGCGCCGGAAGAAGTGAACTCGCTCAAAGACGCCGCCGCTTACGCCGCGCAAATCGGGCAATGATTGACTCCGACAAAGTCGGGGACAAGGGCGACGTTTTCGCGCGGCGGCACATCGGCCCCGACGCGCGCGAGGCGGAACAGATGCTGCAAACCGTCGGCGCGCGTTCGCTTGAGGAACTCGTGCGGCGCACCGTGCCGGAAAACATCCGCCTTGTGCAACCCCTGCGCTTGCCTCATCCCGTCAGCGAGCGCGAGGCGTTAGCGGAACTGAAAAAAATCGCCGCGCAAAATAAAACGTTCCGCTCCTACATCGGCATGGGTTATCACGAAACTATTTTGCCGCCCGTCATTCAGCGCAACGTGCTGGAGAATCCGGCTTGGTACACGCCCTACACGCCGTATCAAGCGGAAATCGCCCAAGGCCGACTCGAAGCGTTGCTGAATTTTCAAACAATGATCATGGATTTGACGGGCATGGACATCGCCAATGCTTCCTTGCTGGATGAGGCGACAGCCGCCGCTGAAGCCATGATGATGTGCCGCGCCTTGCGCGGGGAAGGCAAGTCCGCCTTCTTCGTTTCCGAATTGTGCCACCCTCAAACCATTTCCGTCGTTCAAACCCGCGCGAGCGCGCTGGGCGTTCGTGTGGTGGTCGGAAACCATCGCAGTTTTGATTTTTCCAAAAAAGTTTTCGGCGTTCTGCTGCAATATCCGGCGACCGACGGCGTGATCCACGACTTTGCTCCCTTCCTCCAACGCGCTCACGAACAGGGAGCGTTGGCTGTCGTCGCCGCCGATTTGCTTGCGCTGACGCTCCTGCGCCCGCCGTCGGAATTTGGCGCGGACATTGTCGTCGGCAGCGCGCAGAGGTTCGGCTTGCCAATGGGCTTCGGCGGGCCGCACGCGGCGTTCTTCGCCACGCGCGAGGAATTCAAGAGGCAAATGCCCGGACGGCTCGTCGGCGTTTCCAAAGACAGCGCGGGCCAGCCCGCCTTGCGCCTCGCCCTACAAACGCGCGAGCAACACATCCGCCGCGAAAAGGCGACGAGCAACATCTGCACCGCGCAAGTCCTGCCCGCCGTCATCGCCTCCATGTATGCCGTCTATCACGGGCCGGAAGGATTGCGTAACATCGCAAAAAATATTCATGACATGGCGCAGCGGCTGGCCGCCGGTCTTGTGAAATTGGGCCACGGCGTTGAATCCAACGATTTTTTTGACACATTAAAAATCAAACCCAGCGGCGCGGTTTCCGAAATCCTCGCGCGCGCCAAAGCGCAACAAATGAACCTGCGCAAGTTGGACGGCGAAACTCTTGCCATCGCACTCGGTGAGACGGTTTCGATGGAAGACATCGAGCAACTTCTCGTTATTTTTAACAACAACGCGCCTTTGACGTTTCACGCAAAAGAACTGCAAACGGAGCGTCCCCTGCCCTTCCCGCGCCAGACGCCGTTCCTGCAGCATCCCGTCTTCAACACGCACCATTCCGAAACGGAGATGATGCGGTATTTGAAAAAATTGGAAACGCGCGACTACTCGCTCGTTCACGGCATGATCCCGCTCGGCTCTTGCACGATGAAGCTTAACGCGGCGGCAGAGATGATGCCGATCACATGGCCGGAGCTTGCCGATTTGCACCCCTTCGCGCCTCTCAACCAAACCAAAGGTTATCAGCAAATCATCCGTGATTTGGAAAATTGGCTAGCGGAAATCACAGGCTTGCCCGCCGTTTCGTTGCAACCGAACGCAGGCTCGCAGGGCGAATTCGCGGGCATGCTGGCCATTCGCCGTTATCACGAAAGCCGCAAGCAAAAGCAGCGCGACGTTTGCCTCATCCCCGCCTCCGCGCACGGCACGAATCCCGCCAGCGCAACGATGGCCGGAATGAAAGTCGTCGCCGTCTCGTGCGATGAACAGGGCAACATCAACCTCGACGATTTTCGCGCCAAAGCGGAAGAGCACAAAGAACGCCTCGCCGCGTGCATGATCACTTATCCTTCCACGCACGGCGTTTTTGAAACGAACATCCGCGAGGTGTGCCGTATCGCGCACGACTGCGGCGCGCAAGTGTATTTGGACGGCGCGAACATGAACGCCCAAGTCGGCCTTTGCTCGCCTGCTTCCGTCGGCGCGGACGTGTGCCACTTGAACCTGCATAAAACCTTTGCCATCCCGCACGGGGGCGGCGGGCCGGGCGCGGGACCGATTACCGTCGCCGCGCACCTCGCGCCGTTTCTGCCGGGAAATCCTCTCAAAAACAAACAAAGCGCCGTTTCCTCCTCACCGTGGGGCAGCGCGTTGATTCTGGCTATCCCGTGGGTTTATATCCGACTCATGAGCGCGGAAGGACTCACACGCGCTTCGCAAATGGCCATCCTCAACGCCAACTACATCGCCGCGCGGCTCGGCTCTCGCTTTCCCGTTCTTTACAAGGGGGCAAACGGTCTCGTGGCGCACGAATGCATTCTGGATATGCGCCCGTTCAAAGCGCACGGCATCGAAGCGGAAGACGTCGCCAAGCGGCTCATGGATTACGGCTTCCACGCGCCCACGCTCTCGTTCCCCGTTCCCGGCACGCTCATGGTTGAGCCGACGGAATGCGAACCGAAAGCCGAACTGGATAGGTTTTGCGAGGCGATGATTTTGATCCATCAAGAAATCCAAACCGTAGCGTCAGGCCGCATGGACGCTCAAAATAATCCGCTTAAGAACGCGCCGCACACAGCCGCGTGCGTTGTCGCCGACGAATGGAATCGCCCCTACTCCCGCAAGCAAGCCGTCTTCCCGACAGCTTGGACGCGGCAAAATAAATTCTGGCCGGCGGTCGGCAGGATTGATAATGTGCATGGCGACCGTAATCTTTTCTGTTCCTGTCAGCCGCTTGCTGAAACCAACAAAACACTATGAAAATTTTTTTGATTTTATTTTTCGCCGCCGTATCCCTCGCCGCCGCGCAGGACATCATGACCCAAGGCATCGCGCCCGCGCTCCCCTCTCCTTCTTCATCCTCTTCCGCAAAAGAACCAAGCGTTCAACCGCGCATGGCGGCCTCGCTCATTTTGCCGCGCAACCCCATCAACAAAGCGCCGCCAGCCAAGGTGGAAACGCAAATCGGAACGTTTTTCGACGCCCTGAAACAGGATAAAGTGGACACGGCGTTTCAAGATTTGTTGAAAGACTCTGAAGAAATCCAGCGCAAATACGACACGGACGAATTTGTCCAAAAAACCAAACGCGCCATCGGCGCTTACGGCAACGTGCAAGGCTATGAGCTTTACGACAACCGCGCCGTCGGCTCGCGCCTGATGATTTTAACTTATTTTGTCTATCTTCAGTCCACTCCCTTGCGTTGGCGTTTCATTTATTATAACGCCAATAACACGGCGTGGAAAATCATCAATCTAAGTGTGGATGATCTGCTTTCTGAAAGCATTTTAATTGAGTAAATAACAACAAAAAGGCCGACTCGTTAGAATCGGCCTTTTAAAAAAAACGCTCTATTAAAAACGTTTAGGATTTTGCTCCGTTGACCACTAATTGACGGCCCATAAATTCCAAGCCGTTGTATTTTTCTGCGGCGGCTTTAGCTGTCTCAATGTTTTGCATTTCGACAAAACCGAAGCCCTTGGAATTGGATTGGCGGTCTCTCACAACTTCCACATTGCTTACCGATCCTACCTGTGAAAAGAGATCAAATAGATCGCTTTCAGAAGTTTGGTAAGAAAGATTGCCTACATAAAGTTTAGGCGTGAGAACCTCCGCGGGCTCCACCGGCCTTGGAGGACGGGGTGAGCTAGCTCGGCTGTTTTCGGAAAAATCAGGACGGCTCGTTCTTTCCATGGGAACCGTTCGTTTCCCCATGCCAAAGAGCTTCTTAAAAAAGCTCACAATGATGCCTTCCCTTTCTCTTTCTTCTCGTGGATGTTCATGGAACCGACGCCCCCCCATTCCTCCTCTGCGACGGCGACCGTAACCACGATCGCGCCCTCCGTTCCTACTGTGTCTTCTACGCGTTTGCGATGAGAATTCTGTCATGTGCTAATTATTGGGGAAAAAGGGCGGCTAGCTGCATCATAAAATGCAATTTTGAAAAACCATTCATTGGGAATGATTGTGTATTAAATACCACCTTGTAAATTACTTAGGCCCGCGCTCTGCTTACTGCAATACACCGGAACACCCGGCATAGAAGCTTCTTCATACTAACTTCGACATTGTCAAAAAAACACCGAAATTAAGGGCTATTTTTCCCCTTAACTCCTTTCTTAGAGACGAAGAGTAGTATTTTACGCTTTTTTTGGCAAATACTTTATTAATTTGCGGTAGGCGTATAGGTATAGCGGATGAATTTGCCTTCCGATGTCTTGACCAAACCAGCCACTTTCTTGCTGTTTTGATAAAACCAAGTGTCAAGGCGTTGGCGTTGGATAGCTAATTTATGAGCAATTTCTTTGATGCGCATACCCGCTTTGCCGGCTGCTTTCAGTTCCGTCAAAATGGCTTCCCTCAAAGACCCCTGCTTGCGGAAGCGGCGCTGGCGCGCTTGCCCCTTCTCTTGAAGGGGTTTGCGTCCGCGTTTCTTCGGCAAATGATCGCCAATCCCTAAACCGCTTAATTCTCCTTCTATAGATCTAACTTTCTTGAGAAGGGCTTCCTTCTTGCGTAAAAGTTTAACGATCTTAGAGAACTGACTGCTCGATAAATTAGCTATATTCATAAACTAATATACCTAATCCGATTTTTTATTTATTCAACAAAAAACCGTTGCTTAGGAAGCTTTCCTTGCGCAT
>JAZDII010000014.1:0-10550 GCA_043805085.1 bacterium | reverse complement strand
GCAGGGTCTAAGATGCCGACGGCATTGTTAAACGATTTGCTCATCTTCTGCTTGCCGTCCGTGCCGACAAGGATAGGCATCACCATGACCACTTGCGGCTCTTGCCCCGCCTCGCGTTGGAGGTCGCGTCCGACGAGGTTGTTAAAAAGCTGGTCGTTGCCGCCCAATTCCACGTCCGCTTTCACCATGACAGAATCATAGCCTTGCATGAGAGGATACTGAAACTCGGTCAAGGTGATGGAGTGCCCCGCCGTGTAGCGTTTTTTAAAATCTTCCCGCTCTAAAAGTTGAGCAACACTCATGCGCCCGTTGAGTTGCAATACATCAGCGTAAGTAAATTCATCAAACCATTCGCTGTTGAAACGGACTTCAGTGCGGGTGGAATCGAGGATGGTGAACACTTGGCTGGTGTAAGTCTTGGCATTGGCCTCAATTTCTTCAGCGTCAAGAGCCGGGCGCGTTTGCGAGCGGCCCGTGGGATCGCCGATGCGCGCAGTGTAATCGCCGATGATAATCACGGCAGTGTGGCCGAATTTTTGGAACTCGGCGATTTTGTCCAACACAAGCGCGTGGCCGATGTGCAAGTGCGGCGAAGAAGGATCAAAACCCAGCTTCACGCGCAACGGACGGCCTGTTTTGAGCTTGGCCTCCAGTTCGGGAAGGGAATGGATTTGGTTCACCCCGCGGGTGAGGACTTCCAATTGCTTAGGGACAGACGGCATCTTGATATTAGACGCAACAGCAGCCGTCGGCGCAAGCGGCAAAATTTTCGCCCTGCGCGCCGAAGGCAGAGTTTTCTCCGGCAATACGCTCCCAATGGAACTTCGAACCGCCATTTATCCTGATTTCTTTAATCTCTCAAACAACTTCTAGCATATCCTCTTCGACTTTGGATTTAAATATTTTCTCTGCGTTAAATTGACACTCGTGTCGGGTGGCAATTTTGAATTTTCCTTGGACCGATGCGCTTGGGGACCGTTTTTTCCTCCCTGCGCCACCTTATTTTCCATGCCGGAAATGCCCTTTAAAAGAGCACAGGGTTCTTTCGCCTCTTCTTTTGTTGGCACACAAATAATGTTTCCGTCGCAAGAAACTATTGCAAAACCGCCCTGCGATAATTGAATGGGGTTGTCGTCTTGAGGAAGAAGCCCCCCCCCCTTCTTTCCACGATAATATTCTTCAAGTAATTGTTTACGATAATTTTCGTCACGTAATTGTTCTTTTGTTTTTTCCTTCTCCCGACGAAGCTCTTCAAGCAACATTTTTTTCGCATCCGGTGGAAGTTTTTTAGGAACGAAGATTACGGAACCATCAGGCTCGCTGTGATCTTCTTGTCCTTTGTTTCTTTCTTGCTGCTTAAATTCTTCTAATGCTTTTCGATGGCGTTCCTCGGCCTCCCCTTTTTCTCGTTCCATTCTCTCACGAAACGCCCTAACTTTTTCATTAAACTGATCGATGGTTTCGCCGGGGAGAAGATGAATGCCTAGCTCTGCATTATGTCTTAAGGCTCTCTCGTTATGGGCCTTTACGCTTTCGCCCGGTTCGCGAAAAAAACCACTCTCTGCATTTCTCTTTAAGACTCCTTCATTATGTATTCTGACCTCTTCTTGCTGCCGACGCAACTCTTCTAGCCGCCTATTTTCCTCCTCTAACCACTGACGATACTGCTGACGATATTGTTCTTCTTGTTGTTGAGGATTATAAGAAGGCTGCGCAGGTTGCTCTCGATACCACCAATAATTATAGTAGTATGACGGCTGTTGAGGAACCGTGTAATAGGATTGATCCTGAACGGGGTAAAGGCGTTCAGCGGGCCCGACGATGATGGTGTTACCGCTCCGATCAATGTGGGTGCTCCGGTCGATGACTCTAGGGGGAGGACGATGATGATGGTGGCGATGGCGATCGCGCGCGAGCAGAACTGGTTTTTTTCCGGCTTGTCCTGCGCTTATTCCAGCCGTTGGTTGGGAAAAATCCGCGGCTCTGGTTTCGGCAATTTCTCCTCCGAACAAACCTAGGGCGCCAATAAAAGCCAGTCCTTCTCGTTGTCTTTTAAAAAACTCGGCTATGTCAACGATTACTCCTTTTTTCTCTCCTTCTTTTTTATCGCTTGGAGAAGTGGCTCCACCGACGACAACAATGGCGCCTTTTTGCTTCGCTTCTTCTATCAATTTAGCAAATGCTTCATCGCTTGCTTCTAAAATTTCTCCATCGTGCTTATACTGAGATAAAACTTCTTTCAAAAGCTCTGGATTAATACCTTTAGGCACCACTCTGTTTCCATGAAATGCCCGCCATAAAAATGCAAAACCCTTTGCTGATTTTTCCGGGTTTGCAGCTAAATCCACCTGATACACGGACTTGTCATCTTGATTCATAAATTTAACTCCTTCGCTTTTATTGCCGCTAAGCAATGCATAGCATAGTTGTGTGTTGCTCGGCAAGAAGCGTCAAGCGGGCATGTGAGCGAACAAAAAAGGCGCTGCCTGTCATTCCCGCGAAAGCGGGAATCCAGCACCCTGCCCTCTGGATTCCCGACCCCCCAACAAGTCGGGGCAGGTCGCTCCGCTCTCGGGAATGACAAATGCGATGCTTTTTACAAAGGACAACAAAAAGGCTTCCAAAAATTTGGAAGCCTTTCTGAAAGAATGAATTGTAAAAAAACCTACTCTTCTTCCTCTTCTTTTCTTTTGCCTTTGCCGCTTTTGCGGTTGTCTTTTTGGCCTTCGCCCGGACGGAATTCCTCTTCCGCTCTGTCGAAAGCTTCTTCCAATGAACCGAGGAAGTCGCCTGTTTTGACGCTTTCCATGGCTTTGCGTTCTTTTTCAAACTCGTCTTCGGAGTAGCTGGCAGCCTTGATGGAAAGGCCGATGCGCCGCTCGGCTTTGTTGATTTTGATGACGCGCGCGGAGACTTCTTGGCCGATTTTGAGGACGTCCTTCACCTTGCCCACACGCTCTTCGCTGATTTGGGAAATGTGCACAAGGCCGTCAATTTCATCGGCCAGTTGCACAAACGCGCCGAAGCTGGCCACCTTGGTGACTTTACCCTGCACGATGTCGCCGATTTTATAAGTATTTTCAATTTCTCTCCACGGATCATCAGCTAATTGTTTCGTGCCCAAACTAATGCGTTGATTGGCTTTATCAATGCCAAGCACTTGCGCCTCTACTTCGTCGCCTTTTTTAAGCATTTCAGAGGGGTGGTTAATTTTGCGCGTCCAAGAAAGATCGGAAACGTGAATCATGCCGTCAATGCCTTCTTCCAATTCCACAAACGCGCCGTAGGCGGTCAAGTTGCGGACGATGCCTTTAACAGGCCGGCCAACGGGATATTTGATATGAATTTCATCCCACGGATTGGTTTCTAACTGGCGCACGCTCAAGGAAAGCTTTTGCTCTTCCTTGCTGACGCCGAGCACAACGGTCTGAATCTCTTGGCCAACGGAAAGAATGTCGGACGGGCGGGCGACGCGCTTCGTCCAAGAAAGCTCGGAAACGTGGACAAGCCCTTCCACTCCCGGTTCCAATTCCACAAACGCGCCGTAAGGCACGAGGCTGGAAATTTTGCCGGAGACTTTGAGGTTGACGGGATATTTTTCCGCGATTTTTTCCCAAGGATTTTCGCCCTGCTGTTTGAGGCCGAGGGAAACCCGCTCTTTTTCTTTGTCAATGTCCAGCACCATGACTTTGACTTCCTGCCCGACTTTAAGCAGTTCGGAGGGGTGATTGATGCGGCCCCAGCTCATGTCAGTGACGTGGAGAAGGCCGTCGAGGCCGTCAAGATCAATGAACGCGCCGAAATCAGTGAGATTTTTGACCGTGCCGGAAACGACCGTGCCTTTTTCAAGTTTGCTGAGAAGCTGGGAGCGTTTTTCAGCGCGCTCTTCTTCAATCAACTCGCGTCGGGAAAGAACGACGTTCTTGCGCTCTTCATTGAGTTTGACAATGCGGCACTCGAGCGTTTGGTCGAGGTAATCGCGCAGGTTTCTGGGCGGCACAACATCAATCTGCGAAGCCGGCAGAAACGCTTCCACGCCGATGGAGAGCATCAACCCGCCTTTGACGACGCCCTTGACGCGGCCTTGGACTTTAACGCCTTGGTTGAAAAGGTTGACGATTTTTTCCCAATTCTGCTTTTGAGCGGCCTTCTGGCGGGAAAGAATGACCACGCCTTCGTCATTCTCTAAACGCTCTAAAAGGACGTCCACTTCTTTGCCCACTTCTAAATCTTCCAAATTATCAAATTCTTCGACGTCCACAACGCCTTCGGACTTGTAGCCGATGTCCACGACGACTTCGTGCGAGCGGCGTTCGATGATTTTTCCTTTGATAATGCTGCCTTCTCTAAAATTTTTGAGAGATTCGGCTAAAAGTGCTTCCATTTGTTTCATAAGGGTGAAGAAATACCCGAAAACGCAGACTTGCGAGTGGGTGATTTGATGCCGTCTGAATTTTGCGACGGCTAGTTGAGGTTAAGGGTTAATGTCTAATTGTTTTTTCTTGCGCCGCTCCGCCCGTTGCGGAACTGAATTACGCGCAAGAGGGAGAGGATGAGTTTAAACCATGACGCCTGCAAGCAAAAAATTCTTCCTCTTCATGGCCTCGCTTTTATTCACTTGAACCGTGTGTTGCAGTTTTTGACAGGGAAGCGGCGGTTGCTCGCCCTTTTTTTCATAACGATTAAAAATGCTGCCAAGGAGCTTTTCCGCCCCTCTAAAATTGCGGCTGAAAAAGCAAACAAGGGCTTTGCGATGCCATTCAAAAACATCCTCTTCCACCTGATCGGCGGAGGAGATTTGCAACTCCCTAATCGCTTCTTCGAGGATTTGAATGGCATCGCTCATGACACAACATCCAAATTTCATTAAGGCAAAGTAAGCCCTTTGTCTTGCGATGGAGAAATATCCCCTGCGTAAGCGCCATCAGGCGGCACAGACGTTCCTATTCCCAAACCAGACAAAGCTTTTTCCAAAGTTGCTTTGTTAAAAAATGCTTCTTCTTTGCCTCCGGTAACTTTGCATCCGCCGTCTTTGGTAAGCACTATCATCGTTTGACCTTTCTTTAGTCCTACTTCTAAATGCGAGTCTTTTATCAATCCGTCAAGCCCATATCTTTGCCCTTGTTTTTCCGCATTTTCCATAAAATCTCTCGAACATGTTATTTCTTTGTTGGCAGAAAGGAAGACGGGATGGTAAGAACTTGGTTCCTTGAAAAATCGGTTTTTCATTTTATTGCTGTCTTTGGGATGTTTTGTCTCACCCGTTGCCCTTCTGGCGGACGAGCAGGAAGGCGCAACTCTCCCCCCTCCTCCAGCTACAGCCTCCTCTCTTGCCGAATTGCCGCCGGAACCTGCCGCATCATTCGGCGATAATTCAAAAAAAGGCGGCGTGCCCATCGAAATCACCGCGGACGGGGAAAACCGTTTCGAAGGCGGGATAGCTTACGCATCGGGAAATGTCATCGTGCGTCATGGCGAGGATGTTGTTTATGCGGATGAAATCGCCTGCAACACGGAAACGGGAGAGATCATCGCCAAGGGCAACGTGCGCATTTATAGCAAAGGGAAAATCTATCGCAGCGATCAGGTGACTTATAATTTTCACAGCCAAAAAATCCTTTCGAGCCACTTTTACACCGTGCAAGAACGCTTTTTTGCGAGCGGCAAAGAATTTATCACCAAAGACGTCAACAAGCATTACACCGTCCGCTCCGGCTCTTTTACAACGGATAACCGTGAAAACCCCGCCTACCGATTGGACGCGAAGACGATTGAAATTTATCCCAATGACCGAGTCGTGCTGAAAAATGCGGTGTTTTATATCGGCAAAGTCCCCGTGTTTTGGCTGCCGTATGCCGTTTATTCCCTGAAAAAAGACCAGGATATGATGGATATTTCCGTCGGCTCCAGCACGCGGTGGGGAGTTTATGCGCTGGCCTCTTATAGCTGGGCGTTAAACGAAAAATGGAGCGGCGCGCTGAATTTGGATTATCGCAATAAACGCGGCTTCGGCGGCGGGGTGGACGTGGATTATCATCCCAATAAAATGGGGCATGCCTCGCTCAAAAGTTTCTGGACGCACGACGACGGCAACGACATTGACGTCGGCACTCTTGACCGCCCCCTCGAACCGCCTGCGCGGCGTTTCCGTTTCGATTATAAGCATCACGCTGAATTGGGATCAGACCTCATCACCACGGCGGATATCAACATCTGGAGCGACCGTCATGTGACTCAAGATTACTTTCCCAAAGAATTTAACGCGGAACGCGCGCCGGACAATTTCGCGGACATGATGTATTACAACCCGAATTTCACGCTCACTTTGTTAGGGCGCACGCAGGTGAATAATTTGTTTGAAGTCGTCGAGCGCAAGCCGGAACTGTCTTTGGAATTCAAGCGGCAAAAAATCCCTTACACGCCGTTGAGTTACGAGGGCGAGATGAGCATGGTGAATTTCGAGCGCGTGTACGACCGCGACACAGATCCGCAAAATTTGATGACTTACCGCGCGGTGCGTTATGACATGTTTCACCAAATCCTTTACCCGCGCCAATACTGGGGCTGGTTATCCATCACCCCGCGCGCAGGGTTCCGCGCCACTTATTATTCGAGAAACAACGATCTCACCGATGCCGACCCTGAAGGGGATTTAAGCCGTTGCGTGTTTAACACAGGCGTGGAGGCTTCATTCAAAGTTTCTAAAACGTGGTTGGATATTCAAAACGAAAGATGGGGAATAGACGGCTTGCGGCACGTCGCCGAACCGTTCCTCAATTTCAGCTACGTGCCGGCGTCCAACGAGGGCACTGACAAGTTCCGGGGATTCGACGACCGCATCGCCAACACGCAAATTGTGCCGATCAATTATCCCTCCTATAATTCCATTGATTCGATTGATAAAGTACTGACCTTGCGCCACGGTATACGCAATAAAATTCAAACCAAACGCGACGGGGAGAATGTGGATTTATTCGATTGGGCATTGTATGGCGATTTAGACATGGAACACAGGAGCTGGGGCGTCTATACCGACAGCGCGGGCGTGGAGCGCGTGTTCCGCGTGAATCACGTTTATCCGGAGCTTCACAATGACGTTGTCATCAATCCCTTGCCTTGGTTAAGGATGAATATCGATTCCGCGGCGGGCTTGTCGCAGGATAGCTTTGACGAGGTGAACAGCAAGGTGACGTGGCAGCTCCACCCTTCCTTGGAAGCTTCCGTCGGGTTTCATTATTTGGACAACGTGCCTTTTGCCGACAACAGCAGCCTCATCACCTGCGGCACGTTTTGGCGGTTGAACGAAGATTGGCAAGTAAGCCAAGACCTCGCCTTTGAATCCAACGACGGCACGATTCAGGAGCAACGCTACACGCTTTATAGAGATTTAACCTCGTGGAATGTGGCCGTTTCCGTTGCTTGGAGAGGAAACCGGGGCGTGCAGGATGAATTCCTCACCTATCTTTCCCTTACGCTCAAGGCATTTCCTGAAAAGCCGCTTTCGGCGAGTTATTAATGATCTGTTCTTCCGCAGGCGCTTCTTGAAGGGATGAAGCAGCAATTTTAGGTCCTTTCAATAAATCCGCAACATCAGCATTCCCACTCTTTTGGGCTAATGTTAAAGCGGTGTGCCCATTCGCGTCCTCCGCTTCTAAATCTGCGCCTGCTTCTAACAACATCCTCGCTATATTGAGATGCCCATAAGTGGAAGCCCACATCAAGGCAGTGCGAGTCCTTGCTTCTCCCGTATCAGTAGCAGCTCCCTTGCCTAACAATAATTCAACTATTTTTTCACGATCATATACAATAGCCCATATCAAAGCTGTGCAATGCTGCCAATCCCTTGCATTGAGGTCTGCTTTATGATCACACAGTAATCTTACGATTTCTTCATGTCCCAACTGCGCCGCCCTCATCAAAGGAGTCTCTTTGCTATCATCATTCCTCGTATTAACATCCACGCCCTTTTTTAATAAGGACTGTAATTTTTTTAAATCTCCTCGTTCAATAACCTTCATCAAAGAATTGTTGGGAATATTTTTATCGTTCATGAGCTTATGTTTATTCCTTTATGTGAAATATAACAGCTACCGTCAAATGCGGTTTTTTCTATCTCTTAAATAACCTTGCGCCGCCGTGCGCATTATTCATTTGCTCTTGAACCGTTTTGCGGTTAGCAAAAAGGGCTTCTTTATGAACTTATCTATCGTCGGTTCCGGTTATGTTGGTCTTGTGACGGGGGCATGCTTCGCGGAAGTGGGGCACAACGTCATTTGCGTGGACAATGATGCGCAAAAGGTCAAAGCGCTCCAAGCGGGTCAAATCCCCATCTACGAGCCGGGGTTGGAAGACCTTGTCCGCCGCAATACGCAGCTGAAGCGGTTGAGCTTTACTTCATCCATCGGCGACGCTGTGGCAAAGTCGGAAGTCATCTTCATCGCCGTGCCGACGCCGCAGCAGGCTGACGGGAGCGTGGATTTGAGTTACATTGAAAAAGTGGCGCGGGAAATCGCAGAGGTATTGACGGATTATCGCGTGATTGTGGATAAGAGCACGGTGCCGGTGAAGACGGGCGAGAATGTGGCGGAAACGATTCGCCGCTACAATAAGGCGAAGGTGGAATTTGACGTCGTCAGCAATCCGGAATTTTTGCGCGAAGGCAGCGCAATAAAGGATTTGATGGCGCCGGATCGCATTGTCGTCGGCGTCAGCAGCCAACGGCCTGTGGCGGCGATGGAGGCAATTTATCAGCCCTTTCGTTCGCGGGTGATTATCACGGACTTGAGCAGCGCGGAGATGATCAAGCACGCTTGCAACAGTTTCCTCGCGCTTAAAATCAGCTACATCAACGCCGTGGCCGCCGTGTGCGAGGCTTCCGGCGCGGACGTGATGCAGGTGGCGGAGGGCATGGGCGCGGATCATCGCATTGGGCGCGCGTTTTTGAATCCGGGCTTGGGTTATGGCGGTTCGTGTTTTCCCAAGGACATCGCGGCGTTTATCAAAATCAGCGAAAATTTGGGTTATGATTTTCAACTTCTCAAAGAAGTTCAAAACATCAACAACGATCAGGTCGAACGTTTCTTGCGCAAGATGCGTAAGGTGCTTTGGGTTTTGAAGGAAAAGAACATCGGCCAGCTCGGCCTTGCGTTCAAAGGCAACACGGATGATGTGCGGTGCAGCGTGGCGGTAACGCTCGCGCAAAGGATGATAGAAGAAGGCGCGACGGTTTCCGCTTTTGACCCTCAAGCCACAGAAAAAGCCAAGCATCTTCTTCCCAAAGTTCATCTTTGCTGGGATGCTTACGGCGTGGCAAAAGACGCCGACGCTCTGGTGTTGGCGACGGAATGGCAAGAATTTAAATCTTTAGACTGGATTCGCATGAAGAGTCTGATGCGCACGCCTATTCTTTTTGACGGGCGCAATCTGCTTGATCCAAAAGCCATGGCGTCGCTTGGGTTCGAATATTATAGCGTGGGACGCTAGTAGAGAGGGTTTGCTAATTTAAAATGAATACAGTTCTTGTGGGCGCGCAGTGGGGCGATGAGGGTAAGGGAAAAATTATTGATGTGTTGGCGAGTCGAAGCGACATCGTCGTCCGCACGCAAGGCGGCAATAACGCCGGCCACACGGTTGAAACGGGGAAAGAAAAATTCGTCCTTCATCTCATCCCTTCCGGCATTTTATGGAAGGGCAAAAAATGCGTCATCGGCAACGGCGTGGTGATTGATCCTGTCGCGTTGGCGCGCGAAATGGAGGGGCTTTCCCAACGCGGCATTCCCATGAAAGGACGGCTGTTCATCAGCGAAACGGCGCACCTTGTGCTTCCCTACCATCGCGCTATTGATGAGGAACGGGAGCGGGATGTGTCGGGAAAAATCGGCACGACGAAGCGCGGCATCGGCCCCGCTTACGCAGACAAGGCTTACCGCATCGGCATTCGCATGGGCGATTTGTTGCAGCCGGATAAATTTACCATGCTCGTGAAAAAACGGCTGCGGGAAATCCTCGCCACCGCGCAAGCTAATCAATGGGAAATGCCTTCCGAGGAAGAAATCATCCGCGAAAGTTTAAAAGCCGCCAAAACATTGGCTCCTTACGTGACCAACACGATTCTTCTGCTTCATAAATGGCGGGAAGAAAAAAAGGATATTCTGTTCGAGGGCGCGCAGGGAACGTTTTTGGACATTGACCACGGCACGTATCCTTATGTGACTTCTTCCAACACGACGGCGGGCGGCGCATGCACAGGCTCCGGCGTGCCGCCAAACGCGATTGACCGCGTCGTGGGCGTGATGAAGGCTTACACCACGCGCGTCGGCGAAGGCCCCCTGCCCTCTTACTCGGAAGAGTTGAGCGATGTTTTGCACGGCCTCGGAAGGGAATTTGGGGCGACGACGGGACGCCCGCGCCGTTGCGGCTGGTTCGACGCGGTGATCACCCGCCACGCGCAACGCATCAACGGCATCACTTCCTTTGCCATCACGAATTTAGACGGGTTGGACACGTTGAAAAAAATCCGCGTTTGCGTGGCTTATAAATTAAACGGGAAA
>JAZDII010000013.1:0-52690 GCA_043805085.1 bacterium | reverse complement strand
CGTCATCGAAATTGACGGCGCGTCCAACAATCACGTGGATAATATCCGCGACCTCCGCGACAACGTCCGCTACGCTCCCACGCGCGGCAAATTCAAAATCTACATCATTGACGAGGTGCACATGCTTAGCGCGTCGGCCTTCAATGCGCTGCTCAAGACGCTTGAAGAACCGCCCGCGCATGTGAAATTTATCTTCGCCACGACGGAAGCGCAAAAGGTGCTGCCGACGATTCTCTCGCGCTGCCAACGGTTCGACTTGAAGCGCATTTCGGAAACGGACATCGCTACGCACCTCGGCAAAATCGCCAAACTGGAAGGCATCACCGTGGACGAAAGCGCGCTGCGGCTTCTCGCGCGGCAAGCGGAAGGCGGCTTGCGCGACGCGGAGTCGTCACTGGATCAGCTCATCAGTTTTTGCGGCAAAAAAATCGAAGAAAAAGACGTGCTGCAAATTTTCGGCCTGACTTCCGGCGAGGAAATCCGCCGCATGGCGGAAGCCGCGTTGGAGGGCAACGGCGAAGAAGCGTTGAAACAAGCGCGCTCTCTCATTCATGCGGACAAGGATTTGACGCGCCTGACGCAAAGTTTGCTGCGGTATTTTCGCCACATGCTGCTGACGCAGGTTTCGCCGGACATCGCGCGCGAGGAGCTTTCGACGGAAGAGTGGGCGTATTTTTCTTCTCTGAAAACCAAACCGACGCGCTCATTGCTGCTGGCTTTTATCGAAGAGCTGATTCAGTTGGAAGGAAAGCTGCGGTTCGCGTTGGTCAAAGAAGCTCACTTTGAAATCGCTCTGCTGCGACTGGTGGAACAGCGCGAAAAAATTTCGTTGGAAGAAACGCTGAAAATTCTCACCGGCGCGAAAACAGCAACAACGAATGCGCCAACACCGCAGCCCGCCAAAGCTCCTGAAAAACCGCTTTCTCATCCGTCCTCGCCCGCATCCGTTTCGCGCCCGCCCGTTCAACCTTCGCCGCAAGCGGCGGCCAAAAAAGCCGCTCCCTTAGACAAAGCAGAGTTTTTGAACGACCCGCTCATCAAAGCTGCGGTAGAACAGTTCGACGCCCGCCTTGTTCAAGTGAAATCAACGTCGGCTTAAAAACGAGCCAGCATGAAGCGGAAAAAATTCCTCAAATTCGTCCTCGCCTGTCTTCTGCTCCCCGCGCTGGGCGGCAGTCTCCATTTCACCATCAAACTGCTCGGCGACGCAACGGCGATGGACAGCCGTCCGTGGGCCAACGCCGCGTGGTTCGGCGCGGGATTCATCATGTGGCTGGCGTGTTTCTTCACCTTACCGCGCCCGCAAAAGCTCTATGTCTGGGGGCATGAACTCACGCACGCGCTGGCCGTCTGGTTCAGCGGCGGCCGAGTCTTTAGCTTTCGCATCGAGAAAAACGGCGGCTCCGTTGTCAGCGACAAAACATCCCTTTGGATCGTCCTCGCGCCTTACATCTTTCCGCTTTATCCTTTCCTCGTCGGCGTTATTTGGTTTTTTACCGTATGGATTCAGCCTGCGGCGCGCCCTTATGAGCCGCTTTTCCTTTTTCTATGGGGCGCGGTGTGGAGTTTTCACTTGAGCTTCACGCTGCTCATCATGCGAACGGAACAAACGGACTTTTCCAGCCAAGGCTATCTTTTTTCCTTCATTATGATTTTTTTGTTCAACTGGTGGATTCTTCTCGTTCTTTTGTGGATGGGGCTAGGCGTGTATGGGCCGGGCGAGGGGTTTCTCGTCGGCGGACGCATACTGATGGAAGATTACGCGCGCTTGGGACGCTGGCTGGCCGATGCAGCATTCTTTCTTATTTCCAAACTGCAAAAAACATAACGCGCTATGTCTCTTCTCCAACGTCTTGAAAAAAAAATCGCCCCGTGGGCAACGCAACATTGCCCCGACGTTTCCGCGCCCGCGAGCGGCTGGGTGACGCCCTGCCAAGACCCGCGCTTCGGCCATTTTCAGACGAACTTGGCGATGGTCGCCGCCAAGCAAATGAAGCGCAATCCGCGCGAGTTTGCGCAAGAGCTTGTGGCCTTCTGCGCTTCCGACCCTTGGCTGGAGCCGCCGCAAATCGCAGGGCCGGGCTTCGTTAATTTAACTTTCTCGCGCGAGGGCATCCGCCAAGCTTTCGCCGATTTATTAAAAGACCTCCGCCTCGGCGTTCCTGAAGCAGAGCCGAAGGAAACGTGCGTCGTTGATTTCAGTTCGCCGAATGTGGCCAAGGCGATGCACGTCGGCCACATCCGCAGCACGATTTTAGGCGACAGCCTCGCCCGCCTCTTGCGCGCGCTGGGGCACAAAGTCGTCACCGACAATCATCTCGGCGATTGGGGCACGCAGTTCGGCAAAATTTTGTTGGGATATAAACAAGCCGGTTCCCCAACGCTCGACCAGCAAAACGCCATCGCGCAGATGGAGGAATTTTATCGAACCACCCATCAAGCTTGCGAGAAAGACGACGCTCTTCTGGCTCAAGCGCGTGAGGAGCTTCTAAAATTGCAATCCGGCGACGCGGAAAATCTGCGCCTTTGGAATCTTTTCCGCGAACTTTCGCAAAAGGAATTCGACGCGATTTATGAGCGGCTCGGCGTGAAGTTCGATTACACGCTGGGCGAAAGTTTTTACAATCCTTGGCTCAAGGAAATCGCGCAAGAACTGCTGGAAAAAGGCATCGCCGAAAAAAGCCAAGGCGCAACGGTCGTCTTTTTTCCGGGCGTCAAAGAACTGGAAGACAAACCGTTCCTCATTGAAAAATCCGACGGCGCGGCTCTTTACGCCACGACGGATTTGGCCACCATCCGCTACCGCGTTCGGGAATTTCAGCCTGACGCGATGATTTATGTGACCGACGGGCGGCAACAACTTCACTTCAACCAGCTTTTTCACGCCGCGCGACGCTGGGGTTACAATATGCGTTTTGAACATGCATGGTTCGGCTCGATTCTTGGCAAAGACAAGAAACCGCTCAAAACGCGCGACGGCTCGCCCATCAAATTGCGCGAGTTGCTGGATGAAGCGGAAACCCGCGCGACGGCGATTCTCCAAGAAAAGCGGCCTGACCTTCCCGCAGAAAAAGCGGTGCGGCTGGCCAAAGTCATCGGCATCGGCGCGCTGAAATATGCGGACCTCGCCCAAAACCGCAACCTCGATTACGTGTTTGATTGGGACAAATTGCTGGCCTTCGACGGCAACACCGCGCCTTATCTCATCAACGCCTATGTCCGCACACGCTCGATTTTACGCAAAGCGGGAGCCGTCGAAAAAAGCGATGTTTTGCAAATGGAGCATGAGTTGGATTTTGAGCTGACGCGCAAGCTCATTGACTTCGGCGACGCCGTGATCCTCGCCGCCGACGAGCTGCGCCCGCATCATCTCTGCGGTTATCTTTACGACCTTGCCTCCCTCTTTCACCGCTTCTTCGAACACTGCCCCGTTCTCCAAGCCGGTTCGGAAGATTTAAAACAAACCCGTCTCCGTCTCTGTCAAAAAACTGGCGACGTTTTGGCGAAAGGACTAAACTTGCTTGGAATTGAAACGGTAGAGGAGATGTAATTCCAATGCCTCACACTGAAACTCTCACTTTTGAAAGCGCGCGGACGCTCCATGCTCTTTGCGCCGGGGATGAGGCCAATCTCCGTATGGTGGAAAAAGCGTTGAAAATAAAATTGGCCTCAAGGGATACTCATCTAAAAATCCAAGGCAAGGAAGAGGGCATCGAAACGGCGAAGGAGTTTTTCCGCCAACTGCAAGCCGCGCGGCTTAGAGGCGTCGTCATTCGGCGGCATGAATTCCGTTATATTTTAGAAGCGGTAAAATCCGGCCAAGCGCAGAAACTAGACGCGTTGTGGAGCGCGCGTATCCACATCCCGTCGCGCCGCGCGCCTGTTGCGCCGAGGACGTTTCTTCAGCGCGATTACCTTGAGGCGATTGATCAAAACGATCTTGTTTTCGGTCTCGGCTGCGCAGGCACGGGCAAAACATATTTAGCCGTAGCCAAGGCTGTGGAGGCATTAAAACAGGAAAAAGTAGAGCGCATTGTTCTGACGCGGCCAGCCGTTGAGGCAGGAGAAGCTCTGGGATTTTTGCCGGGTGTTTTTCAAGAAAAACTCATGCCTTATTTGCGCCCGCTTTACGACGCGTTGAATGACATCCTCGGCATCGAAGCCGTAGAACGCTACACGGAAAGAGGCGTCCTTGAAATCGCCCCGCTGGCCTATATGCGCGGCAGAACGCTGGAGAACGCTTTTATCATCCTCGACGAAGCGCAGAACACGACGACGGAACAAATGTTCATGCTGCTGACGCGCCTCGGCGTCGGCTCAAAATGCGTCGTCACAGGCGACCCGACGCAAGTGGATTTGCCGCATCGCCAAAAATCCGGCTTGGCGGAAGCAGCGCAAGCGTTAAGCGGCGTGCCCGGCGTTGCCCTTATCCGTTTCCAAGAAATGGATATTGTTCGACACGAGCTTGTCGCGGACATCATCCTCGCCTATAAAGAATATCGCGGCGCGCGGCAAACCAGCGCGGGTTTATGACATTTTCTTTGCTGTTCTTTGGCGATAATATGGTATACTGCCGTTGCTTATGAGCACGCTAGAGATGGCACAAGAACTTAAGGCCATGCCTCATCCGGCTAGAGAAGAGGCTCTCAAGGCAATTCTTCAAGAACTTTATCCTTCAAATGTCCAAGCCGTTTCAAGAATTTTGCGCCGCCTCCAAAACCCTGACATTCCTGAAGATTTTTGGGAAGCTATAGAAGAAGCAAAGGACGGTAAAGTAATAGAAATGAAAGATGAACATTTTGACCAACCGCCTGTGTGAATTCTTATACTTACAAAGCCACCACCAAATTTTGGCGCAGCTTCGAAAAATTGCCTAAACAACGCCAAGCTTCAGTGAAGCGGGCATGGGATATTTTCAAGAAAAACCCCTTTGATTTGCGATTAAAACCTCACAAAATTCATTCTCTTTCTACAGCCTGCGGATGCACTGTTTATGCGATCGTCATTGAACAAGATTTGCGCGCCGTCTTTTATGTAGATCGCAACGTTGTCTATAGTTTAGACATTGGAACGCACTCCATCTACCGTGCTTAAACAACCATGATTTTCAAATGGCTCAAACGTCAGACGCTGATCAGCCAAGGCTGGCGGTGCGAACGGGACAGGCGGCAAGCGGACCCCGGCGAATGGGCGCTCTTCTTTGACTGCAATCCCATCGTGCGCGTCCTGCTCTTCGTTCTCGCGTGGGCGGCGACGGTGCGCATTGCTATGTGGCGACACCCTTTTCATTTCTATGAAGTGACTATTTTGAGCGGTTTGTTTTTCGGCGCAGTGGCTCCTCTGGCGGCGTTGATGATCCGCGATGTTTGGAGAAATAACCGATTGCTTGCGCTGACGCTGATCTGCTTTTCCGTCAATTTTTTCATCAATAAAACACTTTTTGTGTTCTGGGAAAACGCAGCGGCCTTTGACATTCAAGCGCCCACAGACCTGCTCATCCCCGCCACGATCGGCCCGATGTTGGTCACGATTCTCATTTCCGCCCGCGCCGGGGTGTTCCTTGTTTTTCTTCTTGCCCTTGCCGACAATCTTTTCCTCGGCGCGCAGCAACAGACGCTTGTCAGTAGTCTTTTGACGGGTTTGGCGGGAGTGTTCTTCGCGCGCAACATCCGCCGCCGGTCGGATTTTCTCGCGGCGGGCGCGGCGGTCGGGTTGGTGGGCCTTGCGTGCGCCATGCTCCAAAGCGGCATGAAAGGTTCGACGGTTTTGGAATGGTCGTTGAGAGGCGCGTGGGCGGTGTTCTTGGGCATGGCGACGGTGTTTGTGGCCAGCGCGATTCTGCCGATTTTGGAATGGATGTTTGACCGTGTAACGAATATCTCGTGGCTGGAATTAACGGATTTGAATCACCCTCTCTTAAAAAAACTGACGATGGAAGCGCCGGGAACGTATCACCACAGCCTCATCGTGGGCAACCTCGCCGAATCTGTGGCGGATTCCGTGAACGCGAACCCTACCATGTGTCGCGTGCTGGCTTATTTTCACGACATCGGCAAGCTGGCCAAGCCGGAATACTTCATCGAAAATTCTTCCGTCGAAAATAATCCGCACGATAATTTAACCCCTTCCATGAGCGCGCTGGTCATCATTGCGCACGTGAAGGAAGGAGTGGATCGCGCTATTCAATACGGCTTGCCGAAGCCGGTGATGGATTCCATCCAGCAGCACCACGGCACTCTTTTGGTTTTTTACTTTTATAGGAAAGCGATGCAACAACAGGAAGCGATGCGCGGAGATATTTTCAAGCTTCACAAACAAGACGTTGAAGAGGTGAAAGACTCTTCTTTCCGTTACCCGGGGCCGCCTCCGCAGTTTAAGGAATGCGCCATTGTCAGCTTGGCTGACGCGATTGAAAGCGGCTCGCGCAACTTGCCTGACCCGCCCACGCCGCAAAGCATTGAAGCTCTGGTCAACGACATTATCAAACAACGAATTGAAGAAGGCCAGTTGGATGATTCGCAACTCACGCTTCAAGAAATTTTCAGGCTCGCCGATCGGTTTGTTTTCGCCTTAAAGAACATGCTTCATGCCCGCATTGAATATCCGAAAGAAACGGCGCGTTAAACAAGGGAACGTTTCGCCGGTTTGTCTAAACAATCGGCAAAAAAAACGCCGCCTTGTCCTTGCGCGCTTGCAGCGCCAAGCCGCGCGGGCTTTCACGTTGTTGGCGGCGACTACTAAAAAAGGAAAGTCACTGCCGCCGCGCGTGGAGGTGATTCTTGTGACTCCGCGCCGCATCGCCGCGCTGCACGAGGAATTTCTCGACAACCCTATGCCCACGGATGTCATCACCTTCCACCATGGCGAAATCTTCGTTTGCCCTGAAATAGCGGAGAAACAGCGCGGGCAGCTTTCTCTTCACAACGAAGTTTTGACTTACATCATCCACGGTTTTTTACACCTTTGCGGACAGAAAGATCACAGCTTGAAGGAATTCAAAGCCATGCGCCGCGAACAAGAACGGGTTCTCAAAAAAGTTTTAAGAGTCTGAAAATTGCGTTTGCCAAGGACGGCGCAGTTTTACTACACTGGAAAATAGAATGAAGTTATCTGCGGTTGTTATTCTAGCTTTGGGTGTTGTTTTCGCTTTCGCCGGTTGCTTCAAAAAATCGGCCGCTCTCAAGGAAACATCCAATGGAACTTTAGAGGGAGTGGTGAAGCCCTCCGAGCGGATGGGGGAGATTGAGTTTCGCGCCGACGGCACGGCTCGCCTTAAAGCTCATAACGTGGAAGGCAAAGTTTTACGAGAGGGGGAACAGATCGCCATTATGACGCCGGCGGCGACGTATTATTTCACATGGAAAAACGGCGAATTTAAACAGGGTGTGTCGGATCCTTCCAAGAAAATTTTGCCGCTCCATTCTCCCGTCCCCGCCAACAAAGAAGCGAAAGTGCCGTAATAAGCGGCCGTCATGTTTCCCGCCTTATGAGTTATCCTGCGTCAGACGAACCCGTTATCGCTCTTCTGCCTCCTAACGCATTGTGGGCCAAATATAAATTCATCGTTCTTGGCGTGACCGCGCTTTTTGCGATAGCCCTCATCTTTGCCATCGGCCACATCAACCGTCGGCGCGCGGAAAAAATAAAGGCGGCGGAACTGTACGCGCAAGCGTCCACAACGGAAAAATGGCAAGAGGTGGTGGACAAATACCCAAAAAGCTCCGAGGCGGCGCAATCCTTGCTTCGTTTAGCTGCTGACGCGCAGGAAAAAAAACAGTGGGACCAAGCCGTCTCTTTTTATCGGCAATTATTTCAATCTTTTCCCCAACATCCCCTCGCTTCCGCTGCTGAACTGGCCGCAGCGTCGTGCTTGGAAGCGGGAGGAAAAATGGACGAAGCCCGCCAAACTTATTTTCAGATCACGCAAAACGCCCAGCATCCTTTCTTTGGCGCGGCGTCCATCGGCCTCGCTCGCCTCTATCAAGCCCAAGGCAATATCCCTAGAGCTCGACAAGTCTTAAAGGAATTCATCAACCGGAACCGCCCCAGCCGTTTTCTGCAAGAAGCTCAAGCTATGCTTGCCCAGCTTCCTGAATAAAGTCTCCTCGCATTTCGTAGGGTTAGCTTATGACGGTGTCGGTGTGTTCGTAGCAGGGGGCGCAGCAGCAGAGGAAGACGAGGGGTTCGTTGCCTGTGTTGCGGATTTTATGGGGTTGGCCGGGCGGGATGGCGATGGCGCAGCCTTTGGCAACTTCTTTGCTTTCCTCGCCGATTTTCATTTGGCCTTTTCCTTGCAAGAGGTAATAGATTTCTTCCGTTTTAGGGTGATGGTGTTCCATGGTGCTGCCGCCAATCGGCACGGTGGCTTCGGCGAGGCTTTGGTTGCGGATGGCCGAGTTGCGGTGGGCGAGTAGTTCACGAATTTCCGAGCCGTCTTTTGTGATGAAGGGCTTGGTTTTGTCGCGTTCGATGATGTCCATTTTTGGAGTTTGTCATTTCTTCGACATTTGACGAGTTGTTCCTGTGTTGGGTTTTATAGTGTAACAACTTTGTCATTTAACGATGGATTCCCTTTTGCCCGCAGGGAGGTTGCCGCGTCGATTTTTTGCTTCAAGCGAAAAGTCTCCTCGCAATAACGTAAAATGAAGATATTGCGGGTTCGGTTGAGAATTGTTTTGCGGCGGATGATTTCGTTGTGCAAAATTGGCTTGGTCTGGCATTTTTTTGAGGAAATTTCATGGAATCTCTTATCAATTTTTTCAGGAACGGGGGCGTTTTCATGGTGCCCCTCTTGTTCTGTTCTATTATTTCTCTGGCGTTCATTTTAGAGCGCGGTTTTTTTCTGCGGCGGCGCAATATTTTGGACGAGGAGTTGAAAGCGACTGTGGATGCTTTGCCCATCGGCGGTTCGGTGAACACGATTGCCAATCTCGTCGGCCCGGGCCAGACCACGCTGGCGCGGTTGGTGCGCACGGCTCTTACGCATTTGCCTTGGTCTAAGGCGGAGAATGTGGAGGCTGTGCAGACCGTGGCGCGCTCCGAGGCTGTTCAGATGGAGCATAATCTTGTCATTTTGGAAATTATCACGGGCATCAGTCCGTTGCTGGGTCTTTTGGGCACGGTGTCGGGGTTGATCGTGATTTTTACCCATATCGGCGACACGACCGCCCTTAACGAGGGTATGGTCATTGCGCGCGGCATTGCGGAGGCTCTTAACACCACGGTTGCGGGTCTTGTGATCGCTATTCCTTCTCTCATCGCGCATAGTTTTTATAGTCGGAAAATTGAGGCGATGATGGCGGAGATGGAAAGCATCTGTATGGATTTGTTGGCGAAGATGTATTTGCAGGCGGAGGATTTTTCGCCGGAACCATCGAAAAACGCATGAATTTTTATACGCGCCGCAAGCGGCCCCTGATCATCAATATTGTTTCTTTGGTGGATATTTTGACCATCCTGCTGATTTTTTTCATCGTGACGATGACGTTCAAAAAAATTCAGCCGACGGTAAAAATAGATCTTCCTGAATCTTCCCAAGCGGAAAGGGCGAAGACAACGGAAAGCCCTTTGATTATTTCTGTGTCCAAGGAAGGCGTTGTTTCTGTCGGCAATGAAACGGTTAAGATCGAGAAGCTAGCTTCGATTTTGAAAGCTAAAAAGACCGCGATGCGCGAGCAAAAGTTTGCTTTGGAAGCCGACCAAGGCGCGCAGTTAGGCGTTTTTGTTAAAGTGCTGGACGCCGCCAAGGAGGCCGGCATTGAAAATTTATCCCTTCATACCAAGGAGCCTAATGACTCTGCCGATCGTCCTTTACGGTAATCCTGTTCTCCGCAAAAAGGGGGCTTCCGCTTTTCCTCTCACCAAAGAACGGCGGAAACTTATTGAGGATATGCTGGAGACGATGCGCCAAGAGAGGGGCATTGGCTTGGCGGCGCAACAGGTCGGCTATGCGCTGCAGTTGGCGGTTGTGGATGTTTCGACGGTGGAGGATCGTCCGTCGAAGATGTGGATTAAGGATAAGGAAGTTGACCCAAAAGAGCACATGCCGCTTCTTTTGCTGGACCCGAAGGTTCGTCTTATCAAATCCAAAGAAATCGGCTGGGAAGGGTGTTTAAGTTTTCCTAATATTGAGGCTCAAATCAACCGCAGCAAGCGCGTTCATGTCATCACGAAAAAAGAGGACGGGACGATGTTTGAGTTTGAAGCCGCCGGTTTGCTAGGGCGAGCTATTCAGCATGAGTATGACCATCTTCAGGGCGTTCTTTTTACCGACCGCATGTCGCCGGAGGATTTGAAAACGCTCCGTCCGCAAATTGACGCGATTAGGGAAGTTGCCGCGCAAAATTTTTAAGTAAAAGTCATGACGAAATCTTTTGAGTCCGAAATCCGCTTGCAGAGGCAATACTACGCTGCGACGGCTGGCCGTTATGACCAGTTGCACGGCGGGGCGGATAGCTCACATTTTGTGGCTTTGGGATTTCTTACGGGGTTGCTGGATGATCTTCAGGTGAAAACGATTTTGGACATCGGTTCCGGCACGGGGCGGTGCTTGCTTTATTTGAAAGAGAAGCGGCCGGATTTAAAGATCATCGGCATCGAGCCGGTGCGGGAGCTGCGGGAGATAGGTTATAGCAAGGGCCTTGCCGCGCAAGATTTGGTGGATGGCGACGCGACGCGCCTTGCTTTTCAAGACGGCGCGTTTGATTTGGTTTGCGAATTTGGCGCGCTGCATCACATTCCCCGGCCTGAACGGGCGGTGAAAGAAATGCTGCGCGTGGCGAAAAAAGCCATTTTCATTTCCGATTCCAACAACTTCGGCGAAGGTTCCGCGCTGACGCGCCTTGTCAAACAAGGACTGAATGGGTTGGGTTTGTGGCCCTTGGCGAATTGGATCAAGACGCGCGGGAGGGGTTATTCGCTGGGAGAGGGAGACGGGCTGGCTTATTCCTACTCCGTCTTCAATAATTACACTTTGATCAAGCGTCATTGCCGCCGCGTGTATCTTCTCGATACGGATGGTCGCGGCGTGAATCCTTACCGAAGCGCCAGCCATGTCGCGTTGCTGGGTATCAAGCGGTAGTTTATGCCGTCGTCGAAACGTCGGTTGGACATTGTGGATGTGTGCAAAGGCGCGGCGATTATCGGCGTTTTAATTTTGCATATCGGCAACCGGAGATATGGCGACGAGACGCTGTCTCTTTTTCATGAAATTCAAAAATGGGCAGCGTGGTCGGTCTACGCCTTTTTATTTTTGGCCGGTTACTTGCACGGACAATCTTCGCGTGAAGAGAGTCCGTGGGCTTTTCTTGCACGGCGCGCGCAGCGATTGCTTTGGCCGGCGTGTTGGCTTTCCGTTCTTTACAGCGTTCTTTATCACTTTGCTCGCAAGGTTCTGCCTATGGATTTTACAGCGGATCCCTTCGCGCCGACACTGGCCGGCAAGCTAAGCGATTCGCTTCTTTATGTTGTTTCACTGGGAATTTTCGGGCAGCGCGCATGGCTTCAGCTCTATTTCTTTCCTCTATTATTCTGGATTTCAGCCGTCTTCATTCTGCTGACCTGCGTTTTTTCTTCCTTGAACCGCTTGAAAATTCTTTGCGGCGTTTTGTTGGCCGTTGTCGTGGGGATGGCGTTTTACGAGCCCTTGCCCACGTCTGTTTTATCGTGGCAAATGATCGTTGTTGGGCTCTTCCAATACACGTTAGCTTTTTTATTGGGAAAGACGTCTTCCTTCGTCAGGCAATGGCGAATCCTTGCGACGGGAAGTTTTGTCGCCGCCATGATTTTTTCCTTTTCCCTCGGCCATGCGTCATTGCTGATCCTTATCATTCCCCTTTTACTTTTTCTCGTTTTAAAAAAAATCGCAGCCGTTCGATGGCTTGAGCCTTTGCGCATGGCGGGCCGAGCTTCCGCCTCTATTTTTGCGTTTCATCTTCCCTTTGTGTTGCTGCCGCTGCAGTGGCTTTTTTTCAGGTTGCATGCGCCAATTTTAATCAACGTCGTCCTTTCCATCGCGCTGACCATCGCCGTTTGCACGGGCATCCACCACGTTTTGCAGAAGACGCCGGCTTTGCGGTGGTGGAGGATTTAAATGAAAGAAGCTCCCTTCATCTAGCTTGACGAAAAGCAATAAAATGCTAGCGTTTTGCTAGCTATCCACTATGTATGCCTGATATCCTTATCAAAAATGTTTCCTCGCAGACACACCGAAAGCTTAAGGCTGAAGCGCAGCGGCATCACCGTTCCATGAATCGTCAAGCACTTACGCTTTTAGAAACCGCTTTGACGCTGCCTTCTGTGTCTTCTCCGCCGCGGCCTTACGCTGCTTCTGTTTTTCTTACAGATAAATGGTTGAATCAAGCCAAGCGCAAGGGGCGGAAGTGATTGTTGTTGATGCCAACATCGTCGCGTATTTTTTCATTCAAGGTTCTTTTACGGAAAAGGCTCAAGCACTTTTTGAAAGCCAGCCTATTTGGGCGACCCCACGGCTTTGTTCCCATGAATTGCTGAATATTTTAGCCACATTGGCTAAGACGGGTCGTGATCCATTGAATAAAATTTTGGACATTTGGAGGCGCGCCCATGACCTTCTTCTTCCTTTTCAACAAGAAGTGGACATGGAAAAAGCTTTGCATATCGCCTGTCGGCTGCATTTAAGCGCTTATGACGCTCAATACCTTGCCTTGGCTGATGCCCTCGGCGTGCCCCTGATTACCCAAGATCACAAATTGATCGCTGCCGCTCCAAAAGTTGCGCAAAGCTTGCAGGGATTTTTAAGAAGCTAAGTATAATTTATCGGGCCGCCGGGATTTGAACCCGGGACCTCTTGAACCCCATTCAAGCGCGCTACCAAGCTACGCTACGGCCCGAAATCAAGAAGGAGGGGAAGCTTACTAGGAATATGCGATGCTGTCGAGCCGCACTTTGTTGGGCTGGATTCCCGCTTTCGCGGGAATGACATGGGAGGCAATGCTATTTCTCCGTCTTTAAGAGAATCGCGCGGAATTCTTCCACGGTGGGGGCGTTGAGTAGGCTTTCGCGGATGGCGTCGTCGCGGAGGATGCGCGCTAAGGAGCCAATCATAGCGAGGTAATCTGTGACCATTTTTTTGGGTGTGCCGATGACGAAGAGAAATTTGACTCTTTGGTTGCAGTTTTCAAACCAGACGCCTTCTTTGCTGCGCCCGACGGCGAGGATCATGCCGGACACATGATCTGTTCGGGCGTGGGGAAAGGCGACTTCGTTGCCGAGGCAGGTGGATTCCACGCGCTCGCGCGCCAGTAGTTCTTCGTAAAAGGATTGGAAATTGGAAATGTCGGGGTGATTGGCGAGCAAGTTGGCGACTTCGTGGATGCCCTCCGTGCGCTGGGTTTGTTTCATGTCCAGCAAGATGAGTTCAGGCTTAAGTAAGAGAGAAAGTTTAACGGCCATAATTTAGAAGGGGGAAGGATGGTTGGAAGGATTTAAGGATTGCTCGGCGCGTTTTTATCAAGTTCCTGATTCCATTCCTTGTCGGATTTTTTCCATACATCGTGCATCGAACCGCTTTTTTGGAAAAAGCCGATGCCGAGGTGAGCAACATACACTGCCACGGCTCCGCCAATGAGAGTGATGATCCATGACTTGAGCGCGGCGAAGAAGCCAGAGTGGAAGATAAGGGAGGTTAACGGGCAGCCGATGACAAGCAGCACGAGCACTGCGCCGCCCCATACGAAAAGGTTTTCCACGCCTTCTTGTCCCCAAGGAACGCCGAGAGAGTTAAGGGCTTGGCTTAAGGAAGGTAAAAGGTTTGGCGGTAAAGAGGGCAAGTAATAACGAATGGCGGCGGCGGCGAAAAAGGGCAGGCTGCCGATGATGATAATAACCAGCGTGGCGATGGGGCCTGTTGTTCTTGTGGCGCCGAAGTAGGCTTGGGTTTGAAAAAGCAGCGAAACCATGGCGAGAAAGGCCAGCCCTCCCACAATCCCTAACCCGACCATGTTCTCGGGGTGCATAAGAAGAACGTCCAGATGTTCTCGGCAAATATGCAGGTAAGAGTCCCAGTTCATGACTTATCCTTTATTCAAAACAGCTTGAACGCAAGGGAAAACCGCGCCTAGCGCAAGAGAGATTAAAATTGGCGCGCAACAAATTGTCGAGCCTATTCGGCGGCGTTTTTTTCGACGATGTAGAGATAAACTTTCCCGATTTGCGCGGCGGGCGGCCAATCGGGAAAATAGAACGTGTTGGAGATAATGCGGGAGCCGGAAGACAGTTCCTTTTTCAATTTTTCCGCCAAGAACGGCATCGTGCGCTGGCATTGATAGACAAGGACGACGTTGAACGCATTTAAGTTTTCTTTCCAATAAGAACGCCAGTAAAAGCGGACGTTTTTGCCAAGAGGAGATATGATTTGGCGCAGCGCGCAGACCAAACGCCAAAGAGGACTGATTTCGTAGCCGACTGTTTGTGCAGCTCCGCACTTGGCGGCGGCGAAGACGAGGCGGCCATCGCCGCAGCCGATGTCCACAACGCGGTCGGTGGGCTGGATGTTGGCAAGGCGCAGCATGTCTTCCATGTGCCGCTTGTAAGTGGGGTAAAACGGCGCGCCTTTTTTGAAAAAATACACCCACGTTATCCAAACCAGCCAAAGAAGAAGGGCGAGGTAAGGGAGAATGGCTAGAAGAATCTGACCGAGATCTGACATAAAATTACTTTGTAAAAAACACCGCTACCTGTCATTCCCGAGAGCGAAGCGAGTCGGGAATCCAGAAGGGCTGGATTCCCGCTTTCGCGGGAATGACAGGGAAAAGACCTTTTCTTTCAATAAGCCACACTTTTCATCGTTGTTTTCTACAGAGTGAAAATCATTCAATAACATAAAGAAGGTTTTTTCCAGCTTTCGCAACTGGTTTCCAATCAGGAAAACCATAAATGCAGCAAATAATCCGCGAACCTTTCGCCAGTTCCCTTTTCAATTTATCCGCCAAAGATTGCATGACTTTTTTTCGTCGGCATTGATAAACAAATACAACGTTGAAGGATCTAAGATCGGCGTTCCAGAAGGATTGACGGTAGAAACACATTTTATCGGAGAAAGGAGTTTTTTTCCGCTTTTGTTGCGAAACCCAGTACCAAAACAGGCTGATTTCGTAGCCGACTGCCTGCGCTGCGTCGCTTTTAGCGGCGGCAAAGATGAGCCGCCCGTCCCCGCTACCCAAATCTACAACGCGATCGTTGGGTTGGATATTGGCGAGGCGCAGCATGTCTTCAACGTCGCGGCGAGAGGTAGGAACAAACGGCGCGCCGTTGTTTTTAAAGGAAAACCAAAGTGTCCAACCTCCCCATAACACCGTGCCGCTGACGCCGAGGATAGCGAAAAGGAGGAGGAATGAATCGGTCATTTAAGGAAGTTTGCGATAAACATTTTTTCGATGGTCAATGAGCAATACTTTGATTGCGGCTTGCTGGGGAAAAAATTGGTAAACAATGCGATAATCTCCAACGCGCAGGCGGTATAAATGATCTGTGTTAGTCAATCGTTTACTCCCTTGCGGGAAGGGGTGATCAACTAAGCTCTTGAGTTGTTCTCGCAAGCGGATGTAGAGCCGCTGGTCGGAAAGTTTTTCAAGAAACTTTTCGGCCTGCCGATCTAACGCAACCGTGTTTGGCATCGAGCCTTTCAAGAGCTTTTTCTAAAGGAACAAAATTGTTTCTTTTAAGAGCTTCCCGCGCTTTTTTGATATCAATGTAATCTTCCAGCCTTTCCGCAAAACTTTCCGCAACCTGAACGAATTCATCTTCCGGGAGTGTTCGGATAGCTTTTTTTATAGCAGCCACGGTCATGGGAAAACCATAACATGATTATGGCAGGGAAGCAATGAGAGACGTTTGCTTTCTCACCCCAGCGTCTCTAGCTGCTTGCGCAGTTTGGCGAGGCGTTGGGAGGCTTCATCGGCGAGGCGGTGCCATTCTTCGACTTTTTCGGGCGGGGCTTTGGCGCACATGGATTCGTTGCGGAGTTTTTTGGTTTCGCGTTCTAACGCTTCCGCCGCTTTTTCCATTTCTTTTTCGAGCCGTTGTTTTTCTTTTTCGGGATCGATCAAACCTTCCAAGGGCAAGTAAAGCTCGCCGAGGGGCGTGAAGGCAAGCGGCGTGCGGTGCGGTTTTTCGCTGACGATTTCGAGGGATTTGAGGTGCATCAATTTTGTCAGAGCCGCTTGTTCGACGGGAGAGATTTTGTCCATCGGCAAAAGTTTCATCACGGGGCGTTGGTTGGAAGGAATGTGATACTCGGCGCGGAGGCGGCGGCCTGTGTCGGCCATTGTGTAAAGATCATTGGCGCGCGCGGCAAGGGCGGCATCGGCTTGGCAGGCGGGGGCCGTTGGCCAAGGCTCAAACTGGATCGTTTTTTTGCCGAAACCGAGGTTGATCCAGAGTTCCTCGGTGATGAAGGGGATGAAAGGGTGAAGTAAGCGCAAGATGCGGGAGAGAACGAAGTCGAACGTGGCCAGCGAACCGGCGTGCGTAGGGCTTCCGGCTTCGGCAAAGTCCACTTTGGCCGTTTCCAGAAAACGCGAGCAGAAATCGTCCCACACGAAAGCGTAGAGAGCGGAGGCCATCGCGCTGAATTCGTATTCTGCGTAGCACTGGTTCACCCGCGCGATAAGTTCGTTGAGTTTTTCCAAGATATGATGACAGAACGGCGTGAGCGTGTGCGTTGTTGGATCGGCTTTCGGGTCGAGCGTTCCTTGCATGGCGCGGAAGCGGGAGGAATTCCAGAGCTTGTTGCAGAAGTTGCGGCCTTCCTCGATTTGTTTTTCGTCGAACCGAATGTCCTGCCCTTGCGGCGCGATGCGCATGAGGCCGAAGCGAATGCCGTCTGCGCCGTATTTGGCGATGAGGTCAAGCGGGTCGGGCGAGTTGCCGAGGGATTTTGACATCTTGCGCCCCTGCTTGTCGCGGATCAGGCCGGTGAAATAGACGTCATGGAAAGCGATGTTGTCTTTGTCCGCTTGAGTTTGGCCGGGTTTAAATTCCAAGCCAGCGATGATCATCCGCGCGACCCAAAGGAAGATGATATCAGGTCCTGTAACGAGCGCGCTGGTGGGATAAAATTTTTTCCGCGTCGGTTCATCCATCGTGGCGTAGGCCCAGAGCCATGAAGAGAACCACGTGTCGAGGACGTCCGTGTCTTGTTGCCAATCTTTGCCGGGCGATTGGATTTGGCATTTCATTTCCTTTCCGTGATACCAGACGGGGATGCGGTGCCCCCACCAAAGCTGGCGCGAGATGCACCAGTCCTGAATGTTGTCGAGCCAATGTTGATAAACCTTTTCCCAGCGTTGGGGGAAGAAACGGATCAGGCCGTCGCGCACCACGCGCAGGGCGTCCTCGGTCTTCGGGTAGCGCAAGAACCATTGCTCCGAAAGGCGCGGCTCGATGGGCACGTCCGCGCGTTCGCTGAAGCCGACGTTATTTTCGTAAGGCTCGCTTTTGGTTAGAGCGCCTGTCGCAGCCAGCATTTCCGCCGCTTTCTCGCGGGCGTCGAAGCGGTCGAGGCCGTGCAATTCGGGAACTTCGGGACAATTGATTTTGCCGTTGGGGGCGAGAATGTCCACGATGGGGAGGTTGTGGCGTTGGCCGATTTCAAAGTCCGCTTTGTCGTGGGCGGGCGTCACTTTAAGAATGCCCGTGCCGAATTCGGGATCAATGTGTTCGTCGGCGATGATGGGAATGGGGATGCGCGGAAACGGCAGCCAGCAATGCTTGCCGACGAGCGCGCGGTAACGTTTGTCGTCGGGATGAACCGCCACGGCGGTGTCGCCCATGAGCGTTTCAGGGCGCGTGGTGGCGATCTCCAAAAACCGGCCCGGTTCTTCGACGATTTCGTAGCGGAGATAATAGAGCAACCCTTTTTGCGGTTTGGAAATGACTTCTTCGTCTGAGATAGCCGTCAAAGAGACGGGGCACCAGTTCACCATCCGCTTGCCTCGGTAAATATAGCCGCGCTGAAAAAGCTCGACGAAAGTTTCGGAGACGGCGTTGGAATAGTTTTCATCCATCGTGAAACGCTCGCGCTGCCAGTCGCACGAACAGCCGAGTTTCTGAAGCTGCTTAATGATGATGCCGCCGTGTTTTTCTTTCCACGCCCAGATTTCTTTGAGGAAATCCTCGCGGCCAAGGTCGTGCCGCGTTTTGTCGCGTTCCTTGCGTATCTTGCGTTCCACGGCGGTTTGCGTGGCGATGCCCGCGTGGTCTGTGCCCGGTAGCCAGAGGGCTTCCTTGCCGTCGAGGCGCGCTTTGCGGACGAGAATGTCTTGGATGGTGTTGTTGAGCACATGTCCCATCGTCAACACGCCGGTGACGTTAGGCGGGGGCATGACGATGGAAAAAGGCGGGCGGTGGCTTGCGGCGTTGGCGCGGAAGTCGCCGTGTTCCAGCCATTGTTGATAGAGGCGGTCTTCTACTTGCGAAGCGTCATACGCTTTAGCTAGCTCGGTTGTGTGAGACATAAAGGGGAATCCTAAAAGGGTTTAAAGGTTCTTGCAAGGGACTTTGGGTTTTGCGACTTTGCCCCAAAGTCTATCAAAATGAACATGCGCGAGGAATTTATCAGCTATTGGAATGTGATGGCCGAGGCGTGGCGGCTGGCGCGGCGGCGGCGTTTTTGGATTTTAGGTTTTGCTGTGCTTGTGGCGGCGGCGGGCTGGGGTCTTTTCTTTTATGATGCCGCGTGGTCGCAAGCCATGGTGGGAGACCCTAAACTTCCCTTTCCTCAATGGGCGCGGCGGTGGAGTTTTTGGGGCGATTTTTATACGGGCACGCTCATCGTTGCTTTTGTTTTGTGGTTTTTCGGGTGGCTGGTTAAGAAACCGCGCTGGCGACGCGCTGCGGTGGCTTGCGTTCTGGCGGCGGCGTTGGCGGGAGGAACGGCGAATTGTTTGCGGTTGACGTTGGGGAGGCCGAGGCCGAGCGCGTATTTAGCCGACGGTTTTTACGGTCTTCAGAAGAGCGCGAATTTCCATGCTTTTCCTTCGGGACATGCGGCGACTTCTTTTGGAACGGCGGCGGCTCTTGCCGTGGCGATGCCGCCGTTGGCGTTACCTGCCTTTGCTTCGGCTGGCTTTGTTTGCTGGGCGCGGATGCGGCTTAACCGGCACTACCCGACTGACATCTTGGTCGGAGGCGCGTTGGGTATCGTCTTTGGCGTTTTTTTGGGGTGGAGCGCTCGGCGCGGGCGCGGTGATCGCAGAGGAAAATTTTAGGGGTTCTGCGCTCACGATGGGCATGTGGTTGTTTCGGGGGCGAAGCCACACTTCCACGTCCACCCAACTGCTGCGCGCTAAATTCAATCCGGAAAAATCTACCTGTTTGTAGCCGGATTTTTCGAGAATTTGCCAATTTTCAGGCTGTGTCAGGGACTTCGTCGGACAGCAGCGTTGTTCTTTTTTTAATCTCACCACCATGCGCGCGCCCGGTTTGAGCAAAGCTGGCAGGGCTTGTTGGGCGGGCAGGTTTTGCCATTTTCGGTTGCTGTAAAAAACGAGGCTCGGTTCTTCAAATCCTTGGAAGAAAAATTCGGCGTCGCTTGGCATCGCTTCAAAAAGAGTTGTCATACGCGGCGCGAGGGAGACGCTGCGGAGCGCGTTGGCCAGCGTGGTAAAGCATAAGACCGCCGTGACGAGAACTGCGCCGCCAAGCAATCCGCGCCGTGTGTTGAATCCTTTCCAAAACGTTAAGGCGATAAGGAAAAAGCAGAAGATGATGGCTCCCACGCAAGCCAGCGCGGTGCGGAGGGGCAGCATGTCTTTAGAAAAGGACATGCGATTTGCCATCACGACGAGAAAAATTGCGGCGAGAAGGGCAAGGCCGTTGATGGCCCAGAAAAAGAGGGAGTGCCATCGCTTGCGCGGCGCGACATCTTCCAACCCGCGCGCCACAAGTAGAAAGAAAGCGGGGAACGCGGGCATGACGTAGTGGGGTAGTTGTGTGGCGTACAAGCTGAAGATAAGAAGAGGGGAGAGCAGCCATGAAATAAGAAAGGCGTGTTGTTGATTCCAGTTGCGGCGCATGGCCGACCACGCTACGCCGCCAAAGGCGATCCATGGGAACAAGCTCAATATCGGGCTAAATAAATAATAACAGGGAAAGAAAAAGCGACCATCGAAGGTTTCCATGCCGCGCTTGAAAACGTGCTCTTGCATGCCGACGCGCCAGAATTCTCCTCCTGTCTTCATGAGGGCTGGAACGCCCCAGAGGGCGATGAGTAAAAGCGCGAGTGGCAGCCCAAGGCGCAGTTTTAACCGCGACCACGCGAGGGGTTGCCGTCTGAAAATCCAGCGAAAGAGAATCAAGGAAAGCAGGGGGCAAAGCAGCGCGACGGGGCCTTTGGCAAGGAAACCCAGCGCGAGACTGCCGTAAAGAATGCCAAACCACTTCCATGCTCTTTTTTTGTCGCCAGCTTTTTCGTCAGGCGGAAAAAGAAGTTTGTAGATTGCCCAATGGGTCAAGGTCACGAAAAAGACCATTGGCATGTCCGCTACTGCGAGCCGCCCGTGAATCCAAACTTGCAGGCATGTCAACCAACCCACCGCCGCCCAGAGGCCTGTTTGGAAAGAAACCCAACGCCGCCCCATTTCATAAATCACCAATGCCGTCAGCAAAGCGAACAAGACCGAGTGCAGGCGCGCGGCAAATTCATTTTGGCCCAACACGGCGAAGCTGGCGCGCATGAGCCAGTAAGTTAGAATAGGTTTATCAAAGCGATATTGGTCGTTGAAATAAGGGACAATCCCTTCGCCGCGTTGAATCATCTCTCTCGTTGCTTGAGCAAAGCGCGGTTCGTCGCGGTCAATGAGCGGCAAGACAGCATTGCCGGGGAGAAGGGAGACCAGAGCAAGAAGAATGATGAGCGCGTAAGGAACAAGCGATTTGTTATTCCAGCTTTGCGTTGAGGATGGGCCAGTGGTTGCTTGGTTCACTCTTGTCCAATGTCACAAAATGGATTTTGAAGGCAAGCTTTCTTTCTATAGGGTGGTGTCCTAATTTGGGTATTTATATACTTGACACCTAATTACTTTTTGACATGATTGGGTTCATGCAAGAAGAAAACTTACCCAAAACGCAACTTGAAGCAATTCGCTATTTTGGAGATTTAGAAAAATGCCATGAGTTCATCGTCAACATGCGATGGGCGAATGGTGTTAAATGTCCCCATTGCAAATCCAAAAGAGTTGGAAAATTTTCAGGGAAACGCCACGTAGCGAATTGCAAAGATTGCAAACGTCAATTCACCGCAAAACTTGGGACAATTTTTGAAGATTCTCCTCTAGGGTTGGATAAATGGCTTCCTGCTGTGTGGATGATTGTAAATGCGAAGAATGGTATTAGTTCTTGTGAACTTGCTCGTTCTTTGGGCGTCACACAAAAAACCGCGTGGCACATGGGACATCGGGTTCGCGTTGCTTTGCATCAAGGAAGTTTTGAAAAACTATCTGGTGTTGTAGAGGCCGATGAAACTTTTATTGGGGGACTTTCTCGAAATATGCACAAGCAAAAACGAGAAAACAAAATCACGGGGACGGGCGGAGCAAATAAAACCGCTATTCAAGGCTTGCTTGAACGTCATAGCAAAGGAAAATCGAAAGTGATCGCTAAGGTTATTCCGCATCGCAGAAAGACAATCATTCACGCTAATGTGAAGCAGTATGTGGAAAAGGGTTCAGCACTAATGACGGATGCTCTTCCTTCTTACAATGATTTAAACAAGGATTATAACCATCAAGTCATTGACCATGCGGAAGCGTATGTTAATGGCGCGATTCACACGAACGGACTGGAAAATTTCTGGTGTTTGTTGAAGCGTTCCATTCGCGGAACGTATGTAAGCGTCGCTCCCTTTCATTTATTCCGCTACTTAGACGAACAAGCGTATCGCTTCAATCAACGAGAAGGAACGGATGGCGAGCGTTTTCAAAAAGCTGTGGCTTCTTTGACGGGAAAAATGTTGCCTTACGCCAAGCTCACGGGCGCGGTTTAATTGTATTTTTCTTCTTGGAAACAACGATAGATTTTTTAGGGATGGATAGAATGGTTTTCATGGCGTCACAGAAACGCCTTTGAGCTTCTTCTCCCTCGCAGTAAGCAACAGATTCTTTATGCTTGCCGTTAAGTTGGCGTGCAATCACAAGAACATTTTATTGACAATAAAAAATATGTCAATATGCTCATAACAGGTTGCAGGGGCAGGATTCGAACCTGCAATCTCCTTTTGATCCGCAGCCCTGCTGTCACAGTGCTTTAGATAGGCAAAAGGTATTCAATCCTTTGAACTTCCCTGCAAATCGTTGATTTAAAGAAGCCTCCATTTTTCTCCTGAATGGGCAATCTCCTTCATCTTGGCTAGTTTGGTTACGGCATTGTAAGTCGTGGTGTATTTAATGCCAATAGCCCTGCTAATGTCCGCAACAGTAGCTCCGCCTCCATTGCAATTTCTTAGAAATTCTCGAATGGCTTCCCTTGATTCCCCGCGTTTAACACGACCGTTTTCTAAAGCTTCCGCTTTTTGAACAGGTTTTGGAGCTGAATGAATTTGGTTTTCAATTAGCGCAATTTGCGCATCCAAGAGGCGTAGCGTTCCGGCAATACCCGACCGCTTTTCCTTAATGGCATTTAAAACCTCGTCGGCCATATCGGCTGCAATTTCAATGGAGATAACTTTCATTAACTTTTACCTTAATGCCCAGTATCTTCAATTTTTTATTTTTGGTCAAGCGTTAATCTTCAACAATCTTCAGAAATAATTATTATGCGTTAAGTATATAATTACCCTAATTTGACGAAAAATTACCTATTTATTAAAAAACCTCCCCTGCGCCCGAGATTGCTTCGTCGCTGCTGCTCCTCGCAATGACAAATGCAACACGTATGGCATTGTCATTGCGAGCAAGGAAGCGAAGCAATCTCCCATTTTCAATTTAGGACACTACTTTCTATAGTATAGTGAAATAACTTTACATTTTTACTCGGAGTTTATCAGTCACGCGCTTTCAGCGCTTCACATTTGATAAATGTTGACCTTGGGTTTCACCCAAGGCTTGTTCTGTCACGCCCCTTTGGGGCTTTAGAACAACGTCAAAATACAAAGTTATTTCACTATAATTCACATCAACACTGGCGCATCTCTTTTTTCATGTGCTCCGCTCCCTGTCATTCCCGAGAGCGAAGCGAATCGGGAATCTAGAAGTATGGCGCAGTGTGAAAGACTTCTGGTTTCCCGCTTTCGCGGGAATGACACCGTGCGAAAGAGAAAACATGAGGACATGTGTCAATGTTGATATGACATGCTATATCGTTCACAATGGGATGTTTCTTTCACCTATAAGCAAAGGGCTTTAGAGGAATACCGCGCTTGTGTTCTTTGATAAATGCGCGGAGAAGGAACGGCGCCAGCCATAAAAGCTCTTTAATAAAAGAACGCCAGCAGACGCAAGGCGCGAAAAAAGATTTGACGCCGCGCCGCTCGCATGCCACAACCTCGCGCAAGTCGCACACGCTGTGCGTGAGCGATCAAAAAACGCAATAAATATAAACCAAAGGAGAATTTATTATGAGCATGAATCGTGCGGAATTGGTGGAAAAAATTCAAAAACTACTGGGCGGAGACACGAGCAAAGCCTGCGCAGAACGCGGTTTAAATGCGGTGTTGGAAGCTATTAAAGCCGGCGTCAAAAAGGCGAAGGTGGTGCAGTTGATCGGTTTTGGGACGTTTAAAGTGGTGAACCGCAAAGCGCGCAATGGTGTGAATCCTAAAACGGGAGAAAAGATTAAAATAAAGGCTTCTAAGGCTGTTAAATTTGTCGCGGGGAGTGATTTTAAGAAGGGTCTGTAATTCTCGCTTGTTTCTAAGAAGAGCGCCGTGTCAAGCGGTTCTGCTCGCGTAAAAAGGCGGCTTTTCGAGGCCGCCTTTTTTGCTTAAAACAAAGAACTTAAGAAATCTTGACTGGGAAAAATTATCTCTCATTAAACGGTAGTATGTGGAAAACGATGAAATACATCGGAGCCGCTGGGCTTGTGGCATGGATCGTTTTATCTTTGCCGGCTTATGTTGTTGGGCAGGTTGTTAGGGAGGTGGCAGGTGAGAACGCCCAGCCCGCCCGCGATGCCGATCCTGAAAAGAATGTTAGCCAGTATCTCATTTATCTTACGTGGTATATTCACGGAAAAGTTAAAGAAAAGGGAGGGTTCGGACTCGCGCAGACGTTGGAGTGGTGCAAGGAAATAAAAGAGCAGACGGGGCAGCATCCGGCTTCCTCACAAGCAATGAGGCAGGCTGTTCGGGATACGTCTCAAGATATGAGGTTGCTGGGGTCGTTAAGTTATCACCAAAGTTTACACCAACAGGAAGGGGGAAGTTTTAGCAAGAAGCAATTGCTGGAAACGGGAACGTTAAGCGCTCTTAGTAAGGCTGAATTGGCTTCTCTTCCTAGTGGGCTCGATGCTCGTTCCTTTTCTGTGGCGGGGGGCAAAGTTGTTATTGATCCCAAGCAAACTAATTTCGACCTTTTTCCTAAAGAAAAGGATGCGGCTTCTATGGCGTTGCAGAGTCTTGCCGCATTGCATGTAGATCTCGTTCCGCCCGTTTTTTTGCCGGATCCGGCAAGTTCAACAGTTCCCGCGTCTGCCAGCAAGAGGCGCGGTGGGGCGCTTGTTTTAAAGATTTCTTACGAGGAAGAGTCGCCGTTTGCTTATCGAAAAGAGCTGCGTGATTTAGAAAAAAACGTGAACGGCATGGCGGGGAATTTTCTTTTTGGGGATTCCCTTAAGGATTTTAATCCGCAGGCTGTGGTAGCCAGCTTAGTGCGGCGCGCTGGCGTGAACATGCTTGGCGGCGGGATTGTGAGTCGCCCTGCCGCTGCGCAAGACACAGCTTTTATCAAGTATATCGGGTTAAGAGAAAACCGGACCCATGAGTTGTTATTTTGGTCTGATCCGATGGTAGGCAATGGGTATGATCCTCTTTTTGGTTCTGTTCTTAATAACACTGCTTTGAGGGGGTATAGGCCGGTGGATATGGATAATGTTCTTTCCAGAGGCTACAGCCGCGCCATTGATGAGTGGAATATCAGCCAACCGGCGGCCGATCGTATTCCCAATCCCTTCAAGGGTTATGCGGCCAAGGTCATGCCGGGTTTGTTAAAAATGCAAGAAGAGGGGCGTCTTGAACCTAACAAAAATCCTTCAAAAGAGCAGATGGAAGAGGCCATGAAATTAACGCCCAAACTTCGCATGTTGCCCTCGGAAAACATAGCTCGTCCTAAAGTGGCGAGTTTACAATATTCCGGCAGAGGCGGAAGTTTTTCGAGCTTTAGTCTTGTTCGCGTTGGCGGCACGCAATCTGCCGTGCCGTTGGAGCCTTTGGCTTTGGCTGTTCATGAAAAGGCAATGACACTGGCGGCGGCGCGCTTGAAGCAAATTGATGAATTTAAAACGGAGAATCGCTACGCCTATTCTTATGTGAATGGTCTCATTAACTCTTATTTTGGCATTGAAGCGGCGGCTAAAAGTGTTGTGGATGCCATGGCTGAAAAAATAAAACTCAACCCTATACCTCCTAAGGGAGTGGATCCGGTTCAAACCTATGTAGCGTCTATTCCTGAAGTTGCTTTGTTAAGGCAGCAAGTTTGGGCGGCTATTGAGAATCTTCAGCGCCAGCTTTCAGAACTTGACCATCAATACGATCAGCTTAAGCAAAATGAATGGGGAGTGTTGGAGCGGGTGTTGCAAGTGAAGAAAAAGTCCATCAAGAGTTTAATGGAAAACGCGAGCATGAGATATAATGCCGCTTTAGTGCGCGAGAAATATAAATGATGATTTTTGGGCCTGAGAGGACTCGAACCTCCAAGGGTTTCCCCAGCAGATCCTAAGTCTGCCGCGTCTGCCAGTTTCGCCACAGGCCCATGTTGAGAAAAAGATTCTACAGGACTCTTCTTTTTTATTCGATCTCATTTTCCCATCGTTCTACTTGGCGTTGGATGAGGAAGTGGCATTCGGCTTCGGCGAGGCCGGTGATGGAGAGGAGATTGGTGAAAGCTTCGTCGCATTGGCAACGCTCATGCCAAGAAGGGTCGCGGATGCGTTGGTCGGCGGCGAGTTTTTCGATGTAATGCTGCGCGAGCGCCATGCCGGCTTGGTCGGCGGTGTAGAGGGAAGCGTTTTGACGGGAGAGATGAGCTTGAGCGGCTTTTTCTTGAAGGATGGTGGCGGCTAGGGAGGCGAGCATGGGTTCGGCGGCAATCAGTTGCTGGGCGTGCTGCGCGGCTTTTTGCAAAAGGGCGGTTTCGTCCATTGCCGGAAGCTTAAAAGAGAGTTGAAGTTCGCCAAGTTATAAAAGGCGTGCAGGTGTCATTCTTTGACGCTACAACCGATGGCCGATGGAAAATGTCATCATTATTGGTTCCGGTTGCGCGGGTTGGACGGCGGCGATTTACGCGGCGCGCGCCGGATTGAAGCCGCTTGTTCTTACGGGAAAACAACCCGGCGGATTGTTGACGACGACGACCATCGTGGAAAATTACCCCGGTTTTCCTGATGGCATTGATGGGATTGCCTTGATGGAAAATATGCAAAAGCAGGCTGAAAGGTTTGGTGCGAGGACGCAGTTGTTGAGCGCGGCGGAGAATGTGGATTTTTCGCAAAAACCGTTCCGCGTCGTTGTGGACGGAGAACGGATTGAAACCAAGACGGTTATTGTGGCGGTGGGCGCGAGTCATCGGCATTTAAATGTGCCCGGCGAGAAGGAGCTGGAAAATAAAGGCGTCACTTATTGCGCGACGTGCGACGGCGCATTGCCCATTTTCCGCGACAAACCGCTCGTCGTTGTCGGCGGCGGCGATTCGGCTTGTGAAGAGGCGTTGCACTTGACGCGGTTTGGTTCGGTCGTGCATTTGGTTCATCGTCGCGGGGAATTGCGCGCGTCTAAAATCATGGCGGAACGGGTGTTGAAGCATGAGAAAATTCAGCCTGTTTGGAATACCGTTGTGGAAGAAATTTTAGACGCGAAAAAAGGCGAGGTGACCGGCGCGCGCTTGCGTCATGTTGAAACGGAAGAGACGGTTGAGTTAGCTTGCGCGGGCGTGTTCGTGGCGATTGGTCATGTTCCCAGCACGGATATTTTCAAGGAGCGGCTTGAGATGAACGAGCATGGTTACCTTCGTTTAAAGGAGGGTTCGGGAAGCCAAACCAGTGTGCCGGGCGTGTTTGCCGCCGGCGATTGCGTTGATGCTGTTTATCGTCAGGCTGTCACTGCCGCCGGTATGGGTTGCATGGCGGCTATTGACGCGGGACGTTATCTTTCCTCGCATTCTTAACCGTGACTCGTTTCGTAGAATTATTTTTGGCGTTGCGCTTTTTGCGCCCGACGCGGTCGTTCGTTTCCGCTATCACAACGCTCTCTCTTCTCGGCGTGATTTTCGGCGTGATGGTGCTCATCGTCGTTTTGTCCGTCATGGAAGGATTCGAGCGGGAATTGCGCGACAAGGTCATCGGTTTCAACGCGCATCTTACGGTGGTGAATTTCGGCATTCTGCGGGATTACGAGGCCATTGAAGGACGTTTGAAGCAAGACCCGCGCGTGGAGGCGGTGAGTCCGTTTGTGCTGGGGCCGGTGCTTGCGGAGTTTCACGGCAAAATTTCCACGCCGTTCATCAAAGGCGTTCTGCCTGAAAAAAGCGAGCAAGTGACGCCGATGCGCAAAAGTCTTATCTCCGGCGAATGGACGCTAGAGGGAGAATCCATCATCGTCGGCCACGAATGGGCGCGGCAAAATCAGGCGGAAGTGGGCGACACCGTGCTCATTCACTCGCCGCGCAATGTGCGCAGTTTGATGGCTAAAAAGGGCGCGGATAACAAACCGGACGAGGTTTTTTTGCCGAGCGAATACCGCGTCGCAGGCATTTTTTCCACGGGCATGTTTGAGTATGACATGAATTTTTTTCTCATTCGATTGAGCGAAGCGCAACGGCTTTATAATTTGATGGACGGCGTGCACGGCGTGGCTGTGCGCTTGAAAGACGCCGACCAAGCGTCGCAGGCCAAGGCGTCTTTTAACCAGTGGCTCGAATCGCCTACCATGGCGGTGACGTGGATGGATCAGAACAAGCAACTCTTTTCCGCCATCGCGCTGGAACGACGCGTGATGTCGTTTCTGCTGTTCTTCGTCATGCTCGTCGCCGCGTTCGGATTGAGCAGCACGCTCATCACCATCACCGTGCAAAAAGCGAGAGAGATTGGTCTGATGAAAGCCCTCGGTGCGCGCAACAGTCAAATCATGGCCGTGTTCACTCTTTATGGTCTGATTGTCGGCGTGATGGGGGCGTCTCTCGGCGTGGCAAGCGGCTTGGCGATGGTGTATTGGCGCAACGATTTCAGCGCGTGGCTGGAACGGACGTTCCGCATCGAAGTGTTCCCGGCCTCGATTTATAATTTCTCGGCCATTCCCGCCATTGTGGACTGGAGTTCCATCGGCTGCATCGCCGCCGCCGCCGTTTTGTTGAGCACCTTGGCCGCCCTCATTCCCGCCATGCTCGCCACGCGCTTTGATCCCGTGCAGACATTGAGGAGGCAGTAAAGGCTCGCTAAATTGTCTGTTGTGAGCTATAAAATGTAGCCTGATTTTTAAATGGGTTCTTGGAAAAAAACTTTAAGAAAATTATTGCTGGGAGCTTCTGATGCAAATATGGATTTTGAAGCGATGTGTTCCATGTTGCGCCATGTAGGATTCCAGCAAAGAACTAAGGGCAGTCATTTCATTTATTCTATGGAAGGAGTAGAAGAAATTTTAAATCTCCAGTCCAAAAACGGCAAAGGGAAACCTTATCAAATGAAACAAGTAAGAGATATGCTGGTTAAGTATAAATTGGCGGAGCAAGGCAATGAATAATAATCGTTACGAAATCATTATCTATTGGAGTCAAGAGGACGGCGCTTTTGTGGCGGAAATTCCAGAATTGCCCGGTTGCATGGCCGATGGAGAAACTTACGAAAAAGCCGTCGCCAATGCGCAGATTGTGATTCAAGAATGGATTGAAACCGCTAAAAAACTTGGGCGGTCTATTCCTAAACCTCGCGGCAAGCTGATGTTCGCTTAACATGCTCCGCTTAGAAAACATCGAAAAATTTTACCGCATGGGGCGCGGCGCGAAGATTAAGGTCTTGCGCGGGTTAAGCGCGGCGTTTCCGGACATTGGTTTTACTTCCATTCGCGGGCCGTCGGGTTCGGGCAAGAGCACGTTGCTGCATATCATGGGCGGGTTGGACCGGCCTTGCGGCGGCGATGTGTGGTGGGGCGAGGAAAAGATTTCTTCGTGGTCGAGGACGAAGCTTGCCGCATGGCGAAATTCTTTCCTTGGTTTTGTGTTTCAGTCTTATCATTTGCTGCCGGAATTAAGCGCGCTGGAGAATGTGCTTTTGCCAGCGGCGTTGGCCAGAAAAGCGGCGGAAAAAGAGGCGACGGAGTTGCTGGAGCAGGTCGGCTTGGCGGAGCGGATGCAGCATCGTCCCGCCGAACTTTCCGGCGGCGAACAGCAGCGCGTGGCTATCGCGCGGGCGTTGATCAACGATCCTGTTTTGGTGTTGGCGGATGAGCCGACGGGTAATCTCGACGCCGAGACGGCCAAGAGTGTGATGGATTTGTTGTTGTCCCTGATTCAGCAAAGAAAGAAGGCGCTTGTCATGGTCACGCACGAAGCCGAGCTTGCCAAACGCGCTTCTTTGCGGTTGGTTTTAAGGGAGGGAGCGTTAGAGCAAGATGAAAATTTACATTGATGGCAACATAGTTCCGAAAACCGAGGCGAAGATTTCCGTGTTCGATCACGGTTTGCTTTATGGCGACGGGGTGTTTGAGGGCATTCGCGCTTATCATGGGCGCGTTTTTAAGTTAGAGGAACACATTGAGCGTCTTTACGACTCCGCTAAGGCTATTTTGTTGACCATTCCTCTTTCCAAAAAGGAAATGGCCAAGGCGGTGCTAGAGACTTGCCGCGCGAATGAGTTGCGAGACGGCTATATTCGGCTCGTTGTGACGCGCGGCGTGGGCGATCTGGGGCTTTCTCCTAAAAAATGTCCCAAGCCGACGGTGTTCATCATCGCCGCGAGCATCGAACTTTATCCAGAAGAGTTGTATAAAAAAGGTCTCAAAGTGATGACCGTGCCGACGCAGCGTATGTCGCACGCGGCGGTGAATCCGGCTATTAAATCGCTTAACTATCTCAACAACATTTTGGCGAAGATCGAAGGCCACCTCATGGGCGTGCAGGAAGTGCTGATGCTCAACGCAGAGGGTTACGTGGCGGAGTGTTCGGGCGATAATGTTTTTGTTGTGAAGAACGGCAAGCTGTTCACGCCGCCTGTCTATGCGGGCGCGTTGGGCGGCATCACGCGGCGCGTTATTTTTGAGTTGGCGCAGGAACTTAATGTGTCCGTGACGGAAACCATGATGACGCGGTATGATCTTTTTGTGGCGGACGAGATTTTTCTCACCGGCACTGGCGCAGAGGTGATTCCGGCGGTGGAGCTGGATGGCCGCGCCATTGGCGACGGCGCCGTGGGGCCGTGGACGAAAAAGTTTATTCATAGCTACGCGGAATTGACGAAGCGTTCCGGCGCGCCGATTTTTGAGTAAAATCTATCATGCTCTGCGAACGCTGCAAAAGCGAGGAAGCGACGGTCTTCGTGACGCAAGTCATCAACGGCGAGACGCATAAAGTGGATTTGTGCGCGCGCTGCGCGAAGGAAATGGGCGTGACGGATGTGAGCGGTTTTTCATTGGCCGACTTGCTGCTCAATCTTCATGCGGAAGAGCCGTCGCTAGGCTCTTCTCTCGGCGAAGAAGTCAAGTGCCCAAAATGCGATTACACGCAGGAGCAGCTTCAAAAGACAGGCCGGATGGGATGCGCGGAATGTTACGAAACATTTAAGGATTTGTTGCGCGGTTTTTTCAAGGATTTTCACAGAGCCGCGCATCATTGCGGTAAAAAACCGGCGCGGCAAATCGGACTGATAGGCGAAGAGCAACATTTAAAAGATTTACAAAAAGAACTGGAAACCTCCATCAGCGAGGAAAAGTTTGAGAAGGCGGCTTGGTTGCGGGACCAGATTAAGGCGATAGCGAAGAAGGGGTGAGGGCTTGCTCTGTTGATAAATAAGTTCTAAAATGGGCTGTTAGAAGGAAGAGATATGATGCTCCATAAACTTAGCGCTATTATTGAAAAAGACAGTCATGGCTACTATGCTTATTGTCCGGACTTAAAGGGGTGCCAGACTCAAGGCGATAGCGTGGAGGAGGCTTTGAACAATCTCAAAGAGGCCGCCGAGCTTTATTTAGAAACGCTTTCGCCGGAAGAACTCGATCTCATCACTAGCAAGACCATTCTCACGACATCCTTAGAGGTTGCTTGTGCCTAAACAGGCGCGTTTGACGGCTCGTGAAGCAGAATCTCTTTTGCTGAAACACGGGTTTTCTCATGCGCGAAGCAAAGGCAGTCATCGCATTTACATGAAAGGCAGCGTTCGATTGATTATTCCTTTTCACACAGGGAAAATATTGCATCCGAAAATTGTAAAAGAAATCATGCAAGCCGTAGCCGACAACGAGATGTAGCTTTTGACTTCTTGTTGAAGAGCTTTTCATGCTCGTTGCCGTTGTGCTAGGCTAGCTTTTTACGATTATGAAAATTTCCTTAAATTGGCTTGGAGAGTATGCGGAATGGGGCGGAGATGTGGAGCGGCTTGCGGAAAAGCTGACGATGAGCGGGACGGAGGTGGAGTCCGTAACGCAATCGGGCGTGAATGTTCCCAACGTTGTCACGGCGAAGATTCTTTCTTCGGAAAAACATCCGAACGCCGACCGCTTGAGCGTTTGTCAAGTGGACGACGGCAAAGGCGCGCGGCAAGTCGTCTGCGGTGCGAAGAATTACAAGGTCGGCGATGTTGTTCCTTTGGCCATGCCCGGCGCGAAGTTTCCGAACGGGTTGGAAATTAAGGCGTCTAAATTGCGCGGCGTGCAGTCCGACGGGATGTTGTGCTCCGCCATTGAACTTGGCCTTGGGACGGAAGCCGAGGGTTTGCTGATTTTATCTCCCGAAACGCCGATGGGCCGTCCCATCGCGGAAATTTTTCCCGGCGACACGTTGCTGGAGCTTGAAGTCACGCCGAACCGCGCGGATTTACTGTCCTATCGCGGCGTGGCGCGCGAGTTGGCGGTTTTGGGAATGAAACTGAAATCCGCGCCTGTTGTTAAAAAAGCAACGTTCGCGGAGTGCCATCCTTGGAAACTCTCCGTTGCCGAGCTGACTCATTGTCCGCGTTACACGGCGCAATTGCTGACCGGCGTCAAAGTGGGGCCGAGTCCCGCTTGGCTGCGAGGCAGGCTGGAAGCTGTCGGGCTGCGTTCCATCAACAACGTCGTGGATATCACGAATTATGTTCTTCTCGAACTGGGCCAGCCGTTGCACGCTTTTGACGCTGATCAACTGAAGGGACGAACCATTTGCGTCCGCCGTGCCAGAGCGGATGAAAAATTCGAGGCGTTGGACGGGAAAGCTTACACTTTAGGCGAAACGGATTTAGTGATCGCCGATGCTGAAAGAGCGGTGGCGCTGGCCGGCGTCATCGGCGGCGCGGCGACGGGGGTGACGGAAACAACGACGACGGTTCTTTTGGAAAGCGCGTCGTTCCGGCCTGTGACCGTGCGCCAATCTTCGCGTCGCCACGGATTGATCACAGATTCTTCTTATCGCTTCGAGCGCGGTATTGACCCCGCCTTGGTGGATGAAGCGCGGGAGCGCGCCGTTGCTTTGCTCGTCGAGATTGCGGGCGCGTCCGTTGCCAATCTTGCGTGGCAAACGACGCCTTACGCTCTTTCGCAAAACATTGTTTCCCTGCGTATGGATCGAGCGCGGCGGTTTATCAGTATGGACGTGAGCGACGAGAGAATGAAGGAAATCCTCGCGGCGTTGGGCTGCGAATCATTAGAGAAAAATAAGTGGAGAGTCCCCACATGGCGGCCTGACTTGACGCGGGAGATTGATCTCATCGAAGAAATCGTTCGGATAGAAGGATTGAGCAAAGCGGAGAGAAATTTTCGCCTCGGCGTTTCTGCGGCGACGGAGGCCGACCGGACGCATCAGCGCGACCGCGAACTGCGCGCGTTGCTGACCTCGCTTGGCTTCTATGAAATCGTGACGAGCAGCTTGCTGCCGCGAATGGAGGAAGCGGTGACGTTGAAAGACCCGATTAACGAGGACAACGTTTGCCTGCGGCAGGATTTGTGTTCCTCGGCGTTGCCTTGCGTGGTGCGCAACTTGGCGCGGGAGCAGCGCACGGTGAAAATGTTTGAGATTGGCCGCGTGTTTAAAAAGGAGGGAACGGCATGGCGCGAGGAAACGCGGTTGCTTATTTTGGCGACGGGCGCGGAACGACCTGCGCATTGGACGGAAGCAGAGCGGCGTTTCGATTTCTTTTCGCTCAAAGGCGCGCTGGAAACGGTGCGCGCGCGGTTCCCTGAAATCAATTTGCCGGAAAAGTTCGGCGCGGCGGATGTTTCCCTTTTGAAAAAGCACGACATTAAAGTCCCCGTTTTTGCGGCGGAGCTGGTTTTACCGCCTGCACCCAAGCAATCAGATGTGAAGTTTCAGCCTCTGCCGCAATACCCCGCTATCGCGCGCGACCTCGCTTTTGTCGTCAACCGCGCGGTTCGGAATGAAGAAATTTTGCAAGCAATTCGTTCCGCCAACATCGCGGAATTGGAGTCGGTGGAGTGTTTTGATTTGTTCCAAGACGACGAAGGGAAGAAGCTTCCGAAAGAAAAAAAATCGCTGGCCTACACCTTGACTTACCGCTCTAGCGGACGTACATTACAGGAGTCAGAAGTCGCCGCATGGGAGCGGCAAATTGTGGAAAGGGTTGGCAAGGCAACAGGGGCGGAATTGAGGGCTGGTTAGAGGGAAAGAGCAGTTCTTTGAAAGTTTTTAGATCGCCCTGCGGCGTTCGAGTACAGAGAGAGATTCTTCAACCGATAATGCATTAAAGCACGGAAACTTCGGTTGAGCGGTGGCCGTCAGGCCCCTTTTTGGGAAGGCGAAAATCGTTCACCTCGTTTCCCCCTATTCAGTTAGGGTCGAAAGAATACCTCCCTAACGGCGCTGTGGGGCTTTTTTTTAAGGTGATATGGAGGCGGATGAAAATCCGCCTTTTTTGTTTTTAACATCTGACGTAAGGTAAAGCCGTGCGTGTGATTTTTTTAGGCGATGTAGTGGGCGAGCCGGGGAGGCTGGCGTTGAAGACGGGCATTCCCGAACTTATTGAAAAATTTGGCCCGGACTTTGTTGTCGCCAACGGCGAAAACGCGGCGGGGGGCAACGGCATCACGCCTAAGCTGGCTTATGAACTGTTCCGCGCGAAGGTGGATGTCATTACTTTAGGCGATCATGTGTGGAATCAACGCGAGATTCAGCCGTTCTTTGCCGAAGAACCGCGCTTGTTGCGCCCGTTGAATTTTCCCAAAGAATGCCCCGGCGCGGGCCATATCGTCGTCAGCGGCAACGGTCTCAAACTGGGCGTGATGAATGCCATGGGCCGCACCTTCATCGAGCCCGTGCTCGATAATCCTTTCGTCGGCATTATCCCCGTTCTTGATGAGATCAAAAAAGAAACCAACTGTATCTTATTGGATTTTCACGCGGAGACGACTTCTGAAAAAATTGCGATGGGTTGGATGCTGGACGGCGCGGTTTCTGCCGTCGTCGGCACGCACACGCATGTGCAAACGGCGGATGATAAAATTTTGCCCAAACGCACGGCTTACATCACCGACGTCGGCTTTTGCGGGCCGCATGATTCCGTTCTAGGGCGCGACAAGGATATTATTATCTCACGCTTTAAAACTTGCATGCCGCATCGCATGAACATTGCGTCGGGCGGCAACCAGCTCGACGGCGTTTTCGTGGAGATAGACGACGCAAGCGGTCTCGCCACGCGCATGGAGCGCATCCAACATCCCGTGCACCTTCCCTAATGGATAGCGCGACCCAAAAACCTTTCTCCGTCAGCGAGCTGACGGATGTGATCAAGGAGACGCTGGAAGGCTCGGTCGGCGAGGTGTGGGTGGAGGGCGAGATTTCCAACTTCCGCAGGCAGAGTTCCGGCCATCTTTATTTCACGTTGAAGGATGCGGGAGCGCAGTTGAGCGTGGTGATGTTCCGCAGCAGCGCGGAGCGGTTGGGGTTCGAGCCGAAGGATGGCCAGCACATTGTCGCGCGGGGCGATATCACCGTTTATCCGCCGCGCGGGAATTATCAGCTCCGCGCTGTTGCGTTGCAGCCGAAGGGCCGGGGCGCGTTGCAAGAGCAGTTCGAGGCGTTGAAACGCAAGCTGGCTGCGGAGGGGCTTTTTGACAGCGAGCGGAAGAAATCGATTCCGATTTTTCCGGAGCGCGTGGGCGTTATTACTTCGCCGACGGGCGCGGCGTTGCGTGATTTTTTGCAAATCTTAAGCCGCCGTTGCCCGCGCATTCACATTCAAGTGTTCGGCGTGAAAGTGCAGGGCGAAGGCGCGGCGCAGGAAATCGTCCGCGCGTTGGAAGTTTTAAATCAACGCAATGAGGCGGACGTCATCGTGCTCGCGCGCGGCGGCGGGAGTTTGGAAGATTTGTGGAGTTTTAACGAGGAGATCGTGGCGCGCGCGGTGGCGGCGTCGTGCCTTCCGACGATTTCCGGCGTGGGGCATGAGATTGATTTCACCTTGTGCGATTTTGCCGCTGATTTGCGCGCGCCGACGCCTTCCGCCGCCGCCGAGTTGTTAAGCCGGTCGGATGAAGATTGGCGTGATGAAATAGCGACGTTGCGCGGCGATCTTTTGCGCAACACGCGGGATTATCTGGAGGAATGGAAACAAACTTGGAGGAGACTGACCGAGAGTTACGTTTTTCGCGAACCGCGTCGCGTGGTGGAAGAATGGCAGCAGAAAGCCGATGATTTGAGATCATCGCTCGCGCTTTCGGTAAAGAATGGTTTGGATTGGAATCAGGAGCGTTGGGGTGCGCTTTTTAAACGCTGGCAATTGGCGTCGCCCGAAATGATTTTTGCGGAGCGGCGAAAGTTTTTGTCCGGTCAAGCGGCGCAGCTTCGTTTGCTTTCGCCGCAGGCAACTCTGGAACGCGGCTATGCGATGGTATTAGACGAGAAACGAAACATTCTTAAAACCCGCGCCGATGCTGTAACCGCAGGCGATGTGAATGTTCGCTTTGCCGACGGGGAAACGCCGATGAAGGTTATTTTGTAGGAGTAATGGATGTGGGGCGTTGCCCCACACCCCAGAAGGAGGCGCAGCCTCCTTCACCTCTTTTGTTATGCCCCCGCTTTGCGGAGGCATAACAGAAAGGGTGCAGGGAGCTGTGCTCCCTGCTAGGTTGTAGGACGAAGTCCTACCTTCATTTATGTGGAGAATGATTAGAGAGATGGCGCGTTGGGTGTTGGTGTTGGCGGTGTTTTATGCGCCGTGGGCTTACGGTTGCACCAATGAAGCGACCAATCGCGGCCTTGTTTGGCTGTTGAGCGCGGCGTTGGGCTTGTGGGGTGTTGCTTGTCTTGGTTCTTGGCGCAAGCCGCATGTGTCTTCCTTTATTGTTGTCGTTTCAGCAATGATTTTGTTGTTGGGCTGGGGCATGACGCTGAACGCAAAAAATTTTTATGATGTCGAGTTCCGCGACGTTCTTCCTTTGCCCTATGTTTTATGGAACGGCGGGCCGGGCAGCTACGCCAACGTGCTTTCGGAAGAAATAATGTGGCGCGTCACCGTTTTGCTCGGCGTTGTGTGGATGGCCTCGGATTTGGCGCGCAACAAAGCATGGTTGCAAAAGCTTTTAGCGGCGATGGCCTTGGCGGGGTGTTCTATCGCGCTTTTTGGGCTTGTTCAGAAATGCCTCAACATTCCTTCCTTTTTTTGGGAGGGAAAAGGATATGGCCCGTCTGTTTTTGCCACTTACAAGAACGATGCTAACGCAGGGGCGTATCTTAATCTTATCGTTCCCGTCGTCATGGGTTTTCTTGTGCTTGCTGTTGCGCGCGGCAAGAGACATTTCTTGCGGACACTTTGGCTGGTAGCTTTGATTCTTCTCCTTGGATCCGCGTTGGTGCACACCTCGCGCGCGGCGACGATTATGACAGGGGTTTTGGTTTTAGTTTTTTTAGCGTGGCGAAGGAATTTTTTCTTTTGGCTGTTGGGACGCAGCTCGCGGCTTCCTTTAATGAGCGGCCTTGCGGCGTTTTTAGTCGCTCTTGTTGTCGTGGCTCTAGCCGTCGGAATGAAATTTTCCGTGCAAAGTTGGATGCATTGGGAGGATACGACCAATACTGCTTTCGGACGATTGGCTGCTTACGGAGCTTGGTTGAGCATGGTTCCAGAAGCTGGCTGGTTTGGATTCGGGCCGGGGACGTTTCAAGCCGCCGCGCTTTCTTACGCGCCTGTTTATCCTTCTACCCAAGCACAGAATTGGTGGCGTTACGCTCATGAAGATTATCTGCAAACCATCATTGAATGGGGTTTTGTTGGCGCGGTTTTGTGGGCGGTTCTTTTCGGGGGCGCGGTTTGGCGGGGTTATCGGCGATTAAAACAGGGGAACGGCAATTCGCTGACGGAAAAAACGCTGATGGGTTGCGTTTGGCTGGCTTTATTGGGTGTGATGGTTCATTCTTTTGTGGATTTTCCGCTTCAAATTGGGTCTATCCAGTATTACGTTGCCTTGTATCTGGGCGTTTTGTGGAGCAACGCTTTGCCGACGCGCATTGAGCAGGCGGGAAAATAAAGGCTTGTTTCTTGCTGGCTTTCCCATAGATAAAGAAATTTTATGCAAAACTTATTTTCCGTCCAAGGAGCTTGGCGATGACAAGGCCAACAGCTTTGCTTTTTTCAGGTCAAGGAGCCCAGCATATTGGCATGGGTAAGGACTTGGCGGCGGTTTTTCCTTCTGTTCGCGCGTTATATGAAAAGTCTAACGCTATTCTGGGGTTTGATTTAAGCGGCGTTTGTTTTGAAGGACCGGTGGAGAAGCTTACGGGGACGGATTATTGTCAACCGGCACTTTTTGTTCATGGTTTGGCTTTATTGCAGGTGATTCAAGAGAAGCTTCCGGGTTTTTCTTTCCAAGCAACGGCGGGGCTTTCTTTAGGCGAATTTACGGCTCATGCGGCGGCGGGAACGTTTTCTTTTGAGAACGGATTGCGTTTAGTGGCGGAGCGTGGACGTTTGATGCAGATAGCTTGCCAAACTTCCGAAGGCGGAATGGTGTCGCTCATCGGCGGAACACACGAGCAGGCGGAAACCGTTGCGCAGCAATCGGGTTTGGAAGTGGCTAATTATAATTGTCCGGGGCAAATCGTCCTTTCCGGCGAGAAACGGCTGATTCCCGAAGCCGTTGAGCTAGCCAAGCACATGGGGTTGAAGAAAGCTGTGCCGCTTAATGTGGCGGGGGCGTATCACTCTAAACTGATGAAACCGGCGCAGGACGGATTGAGGCCGTTCCTTGAAAAAACGCTCATGAAACCTTCCTCCGTTCTCGTCACAAGCAACGTGACCGGTCATTTTGTTTCGAGCGAAGCAGAGGTGAAAGATTTGCTTTTGCGCCAAGTCACCGGCGCGGTGCGTTGGGAAGCGTGCATTCATACGTTGTTGGGTTGGGGCATTGAGCACTTTATTGAGTTGGGGCCGGGCAGAGTGTTGGAAGGGCTTTGTCGGCGTATTGATAAAGAGATTGTGTGTTATTCCTTCAGTAATCTTGAGGAATTGGAAAAGGGTTTGGAGGCGTTGCAATGAATTTGCGCGATCAGGTAGCCATTGTTACTGGAGCAAGCCGCGGCATCGGCCATGCCATTGCGTTGCGCTTGGCTAAGGAAGGATGTCACATCGCCGCCGTGAGCCGTTCGGAAGCGTCGTCGGAATCCATGCGAAAGACCGTCACGGAAATGGGGCGGACGTGCCGCGCTTATGCTGTGGATGTGGCGGATGAGGCGGCTGTGGCTAAAACGGTGGAGCAGATTGATAAAGATTTCGGGCGGATTGATATTCTCGTCAATAACGCCGGTATTACGCGGGATAATTTGCTGATGCGCATGTCGGGCGAGGATTGGGACGCCGTGATTCAAACGAATTTAAAAGGGGCGTTTAATTGGACGAAGCCTGTCAGCCGTCTGATGGTCAGGGCGCGTTACGGGAGGATTGTCAATATCAGCTCCATTATCGGTTTGCGCGGCAATGCCGGCCAAGCCAATTATGCCGCCGCTAAGGCGGGGCTGATCGGTTTTTCCAAGTCCGTTGCGCGTGAATTTGCCTCACGCAATGTGACTTGCAACGTTATTTGCCCCGGTTTTATCCAGACCGATATGACGGCGGGCTTGCCGGAGGATTTAAAAGCTAAACTGTTGAGTGAAATTCCGTTAAAACGGCTTGGCCAGCCGGAGGATATTGCCGGTGCGGCGGCGTTCCTTTGTTCCAAGGAAGCAGATTATTTAACAGGACAAGTCTTGACGATTGACGGCGGTCTGGTTATGTGACCCGCCTATTTGTAGAGATAGGATAGAGGGGGGGGCGAAAATTTTTGTTGCCAAACCCCTGCTAAATTATCAATAACAGCATTTAACTTTAGGAGAACTAGACATGACAGAGAAACCCATAGAAGAAAAAGTAAAAGAAATCATTGTGGAGCAGCTTAGCGTCAACGCCGAGCAAGTGACGCCGGAAGCCAAGTTTGTGGAGGACTTAGGGGCGGATTCCCTTGATGTCGTCGAGTTGGTGATGGCGTTTGAGGAAGAGTTTGGGGTGGAAGTTCCGGACGAAGACGCCGAGAAACTCCTCACCGTTGGCGATGTTGTTAAATACATCGAAGAGAAAAGCTCCAAATAGCCGCAGGACGGCAAATTTTTTGCCGGCGGAAAAGGTTGTATGAGAAACCGTCGAATTGTCGTTACGGGAATTGGGGTTGTCACACCCATAGGCAGCGCATTGCCTGAATTTTGGGACAACCTTGTTGCCGGTAAAAGCGGCGTGGGGACGGTGACGCGGTTTGACGTTTCGGCGTATGACACGAAGATTGCCGGTGAGGTAAAAAATTTCGAACCGGCGGTTCATTTTAAGAATCCCAAAGACGCGCGCCGCACGGATCGTTTTGCCCAGTTGGCGATGGCGGCGGCCAAGACGGCTTGCCGCGATGCCGGGCTGCCTGATGCCGCGCCGAATCTGGAAAGAGTGGGGGTGTTGGTTGGTTCCGGCATTGGCGGGTTGAAGGTGCTGGAGGATCAGCATGCGATTCTTTTGAGCAAGGGGCCGACGCGCGTGTCGCCGTTTATGATTCCCATGATGATCAGCGATATTTCGGCTGGCATCATTGCCATGGAATACGGTTTCAAGGGGCCGAATTTCGGCATTACTTCCGCTTGCGCCACGGCCAGCCATTCCATCGGCGAGGGCTGGCGCATGATCCGCGATGATGACGCTGATTTTGTCATCGTTGGCGGCAGTGAGGCGGCTGTGGTGCCGTTGGGTCTTAGCGGTTTCGGGGCGATGAAGGCCATTTCTACGCGCAACGACGCGCCGGAAAAAGCTTCGCGCCCTTTTGATTTAGGCCGCGACGGTTTTGTTTTGGGCGAGGGCGCGGGAGTTTTGGTTTTGGAAGAGTATGAAAGCGCTAAAAACCGCGGCGCGAATATTTACGGCGAGATGATCGGCTACGGCGCGACGGCGGACGCGCATCACCTCACCAGTCCTCCGCCGGAAGGCGAAGGCGCGGCGCGCGCGATGAAGCTGGCTTTGAAGCACGCTGGCGTTAATGCTGAAGAGGTGGATTACATCAACGCGCACGGCACTTCCACGCCGTTGGGCGATATTGCCGAGACGAAGGCCATCAAAACCATTTTCGGCGCGCACGCCAAGAAACTTTGGGTGAGTTCCACGAAGTCCATGACCGGCCATCTTCTGGGAGCCGCAGGTGCGGTGGAAATGGCGGCGTGCTTAAAGACTCTTCAGACGGGCATCGTTCACCCCACGATTAACCTCGAACAACCTGATCCTGAATGCGACTTGGATTATGTGCCAAACGTAGCCCGCGAAAGGGCGGTGCGGACGGTGATGAGCAATTCTTTTGGCTTTGGCGGACATAACGCTTGCCTTATCGCTCGAAAAGTGGCTTAATTTCCAGCTTCTTTTCAACTCATTATGAAAGCCAACATTCATCCCGAATACATGGAGACGTCCGTTTCCTGCGCGTGCGGCGCTGTTTATAAAACCCGTTCCACTAAGCAAGATATGCGCATCGGCATTTGCGGCGTTTGCCATCCCTTTTTTACCGGCCAGCAAAAGTTTGTGGATACCGCGGGTCGCGTGGATAAATTCAGGAAGCGATTCGGCACGGCGACGGCTGCGGAAAGAATGATCGAGAAAAAGGCCGAGCCAAAGGTCGAGAAGAAGGCAGAAAAAAAGGCTAAAAAGAAATAAGTTTTTAAATCCCCGTGATAAAAACTGGGGATTTTCATGAACCTTGACGTTCATCTTCAACAATTCAAAAAGCGGTTTCAGGAGCTGGAAACGCTTCTTTCCGCGCCTGATCTTTACGGCAATCCTCAAAAAGCGCGTGAACTGACGCGCGAGCACAGCCGGTTGCAACAGGCGTTGGCGGACGCGGCGGCGCTCGCCCTTTTTGAGAAACACGCTTCGGAAAACCGCGCAATGATTCAGGCCAATGAAGACGCCGAGCTGGTGGAGTTGGCTCATGAGGAGTTGCCGAAGCTCGAAAGGCAGGTTGAAGAGACGCGCCAGCGTGTTTTGGCCGCCATTGTGCCGCCTGATCCGAATGATTCGCGCGACACCATTGTTGAAATCCGCGCAGGCGCGGGCGGCGATGAGGCGGCGATTTTTGCGGGCGATCTTTTCCGCATGTACCTGCGTTATGCCGAGCGTTCCGGCTGGAAATTAGAGCCGATGGATTCCACCTCATCTGAAATGGGCGGGTTCAAAAACGTTGTCTTTCATTTGAGCGGGACGGATGTGTATAAAAAAATGAGGTTTGAAAGCGGCGTGCACCGCGTCCAGCGTGTGCCGGCAACGGAAAGCCAAGGCCGCATTCACACGTCAACGTCCACGGTGGCTGTTTTGCCGGAAGCGGAAGAGGTGGATGTCGCCATTAAGCCGGATGAGCTGCGCATTGAAGTTTGCCGCGCCAGTGGGCCGGGCGGCCAAGGGGTGAACACGACGGATTCCGCCGTTCAAATTTTGCACATCCCCACCGGCTTGATTGTGCGTTGTCAGGACGGACGTTCGCAGATTAAGAACAAAGAAAAGGCGATGAGTATTTTGCGCGCGCGGCTTTACGAAAAGAAAAAGGAAGAGGAAGAGCAAAAATACGCGGCGCATCGGCGGGGGCAAATCGGCAGCGGCGAGCGCAACGAAAAAATCCGCACTTATAATTATCCGCAAAATCGCATTACGGATCATCGCATCAATTGCACGACGCATAACCTAACGCTTTTCATGGATGGCGATCTGGACGACATGTTGACGCAGCTCCAAGCCGCGGATCTTGCGGAAAAGTTAAAAGAGTTAGGGGATAAACCAGTTTGATTTGCGCGTTGCGAGTCTGTTAAACTTTAAAATGTGAAGAGGTTTCTTGTTTTTCTTTTGGCGGTCTGCGTTTTTTTGCCTTCGTGCCATCGGGTCAGCGATGAAACGAAAGAAAAAAAATCGCGTGAAACCGCTTTGGATGAGAGAGCACGCACGCCGCTTGATCTTCAGCTTTTTCTGATCAATCGCTTAAAAGAAGAAAATCCACAAGAAATGGAAAAAAAGGCGGACGCTTTTAATCAAGCCGCCAGCAATGCTGTGTTGATGGGCGACTACGGACGCGCTCTGGCCCTCCTGCCTCAAGCGACGGTGTTGGCCGATAAACTTGCGCCTCTTGATCAAGTCAAAAAATTGTTGTTGATAGCGGACACGACGACGCGCGCCTCAAATCCGCAAGCTGCTTTGGAAATTCTGAAACGGGTGATGACTTTAGCGGAGAATTTAGACGATGCGGACAAGGCTTTTATTTTTAGCTTTGTTGTGATTGCCATGACGCAAACGGACGGGAAAGAGCTTATTTTCCAAGCATTTCAAAGGGCTGTTGAAGTTTCACAGGGGTTAAAAAATAATGAAAGAAAAACCTATGCATTTTCTATGGCTGCCATTGCCGCCAACCACATGGAAGACAGGTGGATTTTGGAAAGGGCGATTGCGGAGTTTTATCAAAAAGAGAAGAAAAAACCGGTAAGTATTCCGCGCGACACAACGCTGATGGTAAAAATTTTAACACACGCTCTAGCTGCGGCGAAGCTGTTGCAGGATTCGGAGAAGGTGTGGGGGCTTAATTGGATTGCTTCGGTCTACCTTGAAGGTGAAATGAAAGAGCAAGGGATGGTAATTTTTGAGCAAGCTTTGGCGGCGGCGAAGGAATTAAAGGGTTTGGAAAGAGCGAAGAGGATGCGCGAGTTGGCTTCAACATTGCTTTTGGCGGGGGAAGGTCGACGCGCGGAGAAGCTCCTCGGATGGGCGTCTCGCGCTGTTCGCCATTCTGAGAATTTTGCTAAAGTTAGAAAATTGCGCAGGGACGCGCGAACGACTGCAAAACGCGGCGATCAAACGCGCGCGGAAAAAATGCGTCAATTAGCCTCTATGATTGATGGTTCTGTGGCGGACGAATGGTTGTCAGTTTCCATCGCCACTGCCGCAGCTGGAAATTTCAAGCTTGCGTTTGAGCTTTCTGAAGAATTGGATAACATGAGAAAGGCTGATGTGTTTCAAACTGTTGCGGGGTTTATGGTTCGAGCTGGCGATAGGAATCAAGCATTGCAAACGTTAGATCAAGCGGTTTCCATGTGTCACATACTTCAAGGCGACGAGAAGGCTTTTACATTATGTAAGATCGCCAGTGTTTTAACTCAGGCGGAAGGAAGGGAATTTTCCCCGCAAGGCCGCGATCTTGCGGAGAAAATTTTGGAAATGGCCTTGAAATAACGAATTCTTCATCATGAAAAAGCCGCTTTTTATTCCTGTTCTTGTTTTTCTGCTGTTCCTTATTTTAGGAGGGGGTTCGGCGCGTGCTTTTTGGCCGTTTGACGAAAAAAAGGATGACCCGCAGCCAACCTTGCGCGCGACGATCCGCGTCAGCAATGAACCGTTGGAACGCGCGGACGTGGCTGTCACGAGCTTTGCGCCTGTTATCCGAAATGTCGCGCCGGCTGTGGTGAGCATCCTTTCCACGAAAGCCACTACTGAAAAACCTTTTCCTTATTATAACGAACCGGCTTTTAAGCGTTTTTTTGGGCCTGATGAAGGTAATGCCAAGCCGCCGGAACAAAAAAGTCAGGAGCTTGGTTCCGGTCTCGTCGTCAGCGCAGACGGCTATATTATTACGAACTATCATGTCATCGAGCATGCGCGGGAAATCAGCGTGGCGTTTGCCAGGGGCGAACAGGGTGTGTCAGCCAAGGTTGTGGGAGTGGATCCTAAAACGGACATTGCCGTGCTTAGAATTGATCGCAAGGGTCTTGCCGCCGTCACTTTTGGCGATAGCGATAAAATCGAAGTGGGCGATATTGTGCTGGCCATCGGCAATCCCTTCGGCCTTTCCCAGAGCGTGACGATGGGGATTATTAGCGGATTAAGCCGCGACGACGTGGGGGTGGTGGACGAGGGGTATGAGAATTTTATTCAAACCGATGCTTCCATCAATCCGGGAAATTCCGGCGGCGCGCTTTCCGACGCGAAAGGGCGCGTTATCGGTCTCAATACGGCGATTTACAGCCAATTCGGCGGCAATCAGGGTATTGGTTTTGCTGTGCCGATTAATTTTGCCCGCAGCATCATGGAACAGATCATCAAAAACGGGCGGGTGGTTCGCGGTTACCTTGGCATCAGCATCCAACCTCTTTCCAAAGAGCTGGCCGAAGCGTTTGGCATTCCTGAAGCAGAAGGAGCGTTGATTGGCGAAGTCTCGCCCGGCAGTCCGGCGGAAAAAGTGGGGCTGAAAGAAGGGGATGTGATTGTCAAATTGAACGGCGAAAAAGTGGGCGAGCCGCATAAACTGCGCCTTGCCATTTCTCAAATGACGCCTAACTCTCCCGTTGGTCTTACGATTATTCGGGACGGCCACGAGAAAACGTTTTCTCCGGTATTGGAAGAGTTAAAAGACGACGCGAAGGTCGAGTTGGCGGATGCTTCCAAATCTTCATCAAGCAGTCTTTTGGATGGCATCGAGATCACGGATATTGATCAGCGCACGCGCCAGCAATTTCGCATTTCAGAAAAAATTGAAGGCGCGTTGATCAAAGACGTGTCTTCGGATTCCACGGCGTTTGATGTGGGCATCAGGCCCGGCGATATCATTATGGAGATTGACCGCCAGACCGTTCGCAACGCTGCTGACGCGATGGAAATCAGTAAAAAAATCAAAGGCGAGCGCGTGGTGCTTCGTATCTGGCGCGACGGCGCGCGTTACATTGTTTTACCGTTAAAAAAGAAAACGAGCTTTCGGCTGCAACGAGAAATACCGGCTGTGTATAAGCCTTTGAGGGCTTAAAAAAGTGGTGCGCCCTAGAGGGCTTGAACCTCTGACCTCCACCGTGTCAAGGTGGCGCTCTACCACTAAGCTAAGGGCGCGCGGGGAGGGAAAGTTTATTGGAGGCGGTTGTCCAAGGCAATGTTTTTTGAAGACGCAGAAGTGATGGTTTCGTTAGGAAAAGGGGCATGGTCGTGGCTGGGGATGAGTGCGGAAGATGGTTGTTCTTTTTGAATGGGACCAAATCTTTTTTCATAAATCTCCTCTATTTCTTGATTAGTTTCTTGCTGGATTTTTTCAAAAGCTATGAGTGTTTCAGGAGAGGCGTTGTCTCGGAGTAACGGGCGCGTTTTATAGAGCTGCGCTTTTTCACGAAGCTGCGTTACAATCGGATTGAATTCAGGGTGCATTGCAGGATCAACTAGCAGAATATAAGCGTCATAAATTTGAACTTTCTCATTAATGATGCCGCTGTTGATGGACAATGGGTCTAGGACGAAAACGAGTCTGGATTGAGGTTGGCCTTGAGCTTCAAGGTTGTCTAAGAGAAACGCGAGCTGACAATTGCGGCCCGGAAAACATAAAGCATGTTGTTCTTGGAATTTTTGAAAAAGCATGGCGTTTTTTCCGTCTTCAATGTCTTCAGCGAAGGGCGATTCGGTTATGAGTAATGAAGAGCGTTCCGAGGATCCGTCTGGGAAACGGCAACCCGGATTATTTTGAAGTAAAAAAGTGTTTCGGCAGATAAAAGGGTCCAATAAATTTTGGACTCCAGCTTGGAAAAGGGCATCAAGGGGGGATGGCGTGCGGATGTAGTCTATGGAAAGAGATTCTCTGGATGAGCCTAGCAAAAACTGTTTGCTCTGGTCTTCTCTCCACGTGACACATTGAGGAATAGGATGGTTAGGAGCATCGGAAGTTTTTTCCGTACGCAGATATTTAAAAACGGAATCTTCGTCGTTGGAGGGTAAAAGCGTAACGTAAGTGTAGTTGGGGATTGTGGAGGTTGCGGGGTCTCCGCCGGTTTTTGGGCGATGTTCCGTAGCAAAAGGTTCGTGAGTTTGTTCCAATGCTTTGAAGCGACTAGCGTCCATCGGAGGCATCGTTTCTTGAAACTGTCGGAGATATTTTTTTAGAGTAGGGTCAGGATGAGACGCGCCAGCCGTCTCGATGAAGTGATGGGCGATATTACCGATTTGCTTACGGAAATCATATCTGCAATCAACTTTCTTGAAGGGGAAAGTCGCTATGCGAGCGTACATTTTGCCGAGAACGTTTAATGGTTCAAGGTAGTCATGTGGGGGAATAGTGTTCATGTATATGTTTTTCAGTGTGATATTAGGCTTGTGGCGTCAAGATGGGAGCATATGTATGGCCTTGTTTCAGAGATGAAGGCGGTTTCGGAAAATGTTTATCTTCAAGCTAACCGTTTGATGGGAGAAGTTCTTTCCTACGTTACGGGTGTTTGAGGCTTTGGGGCGTTCCAATCAAAGGCGCCTTTTTTGTAGGCGTAGAGGTGGCCGACTTCGATGATGAGGATGAAGGCGAGCATGGCCCAGAGCGCGCGCAGGCCGATTGGGCCGATGAGCATGTTGGCGTAAGCGACAGCCCACGGGTAGATGAAGAGAAGCTCGATGTCGAAGAGTAAAAAGAGCATGGCGACGAGGTAAAAGCGGACGGTGAAGCGCGTGTGGGCTGGCCCAATCGGTTTTTGGCCGCATTCGTAGGCGGTGTCTTTGGCGGGGTTGTGTTTGGTTTTTGCGCCGAGAAGAATGGAAGCGACAATGGCTCCGATGGCGATGGCGAGAGCGGCGGCGGCTTGTAGGACGACGGGGAGGTAGTCGCGGAACACACAAGGAGTTAAGCTCAATTTTGCCGACGTAGCAAGATGGGGAAGTTGACGAAATTGATTTGCGGATATCTTCTTCCTGTTGTGATGAGGATACAGGGGGAGCACATTCATGCCGCTAATAAGCGGCGTTTTGCCACGGAAAAAGCCAAACGGCGCAAAGCCGCCTGGCAGATGCGTCTTGCGGGCGCGCCGGTGCGGCGGATTGCTGAGCGGCTGGGCGTGTCGGAAAAATCCGTCGCCTGTTATATCCGCGAGGAACTGGACGGCGCGATTGAGCGCACTCGCCATTCTTTGACGCAGTATCGCCAGCTAGAGCTGGAGCGGCTGGAGGGGTTATTGACGCGCTGGTATCCCGTGGCCGTGGCGGGAAGTTTTTTCGCTGACGATGATGAAAAGAATGTTGAAGAGGATGATTTGGATGTGGGCGTGAAGGCGGCGGCGTTGACGCTGAAAATTATCGAGCGGCTGGCGAAGTTGCTCGGCTTGGACGCGCTGGAAACGCCTGAAACGGGCGGAGGGGAAACGCCTTTGGAGCAATGGTCGCTGCGGACGGAGGTGAAGAGTCCGCTGTTGTTGGCGGCGTGCGAGGCAGAAAAGGAAGGGAATGAAAAGCAACATTACGCCACAGAAACGGGCATTTTTGATTCGCAGCAGCCCGGCGATTCACTTTGAAGAGTGCGTTCGCATTCTTGATAAAGAAAATAATCTGATTTCTCCCAAGTGCAACGCGTTGCAACGGGAGATGTCGCGCGTGTATGAAACGTGCATGAAGCGGCGGATGCCGTGCCGCATGCTTGTGCTCAAGCCGCGCCAAGTGGGTTGCTCCACGTTCGCCGCGCAGATTCTTTATCATCACTGCCGCAATCGCCGCGCGCGGGCTGTGCAGATTGCTGATGATTTGGGAAACGCGGACAATATCTTTCGTATTTTTTGCCGTCATGCCGAGCATGATTCGTTTCCTTGGAAGAGCCGTTTTTCGGCCACGCGGACGCAAGGCGTTTTTTCCAACGGCAGTTTGGTGGAAAAGGACACGGCGCAAAATCCGCGCGCGGGTATTTCCGCCACGCGGCAGTGCATTCACGCTTCGGAAGTGGCGAAGTGGGCTGTCTCCGGTGTGCGCGCGGCGCATGATGTGATGGGGGCGATGTTGAATTCGCTGGCCGACGTGCCGCAGTCCGTCGCTATCGCCGAGAGCACGCCGCACGGCGCGGCGGGCTGGTTTTATGAGCAATGGCGGGGCGCGGTGACGCTGGAGGAAAGTTTAGAGAACAAGCGCGGCAATGGTTGGATCAAGGTGCTGATGCCGTGGTTTAAGTTTGATTCTCATCAATTACCGGCCAGCGCGGAGACGCTTCAATCTTTGGACGAACACGAATCGCGAGGGCGGAGGCTTTATGGTTGGACGGCGGAGCAGATCGCATGGCGGCGGTTCACGCGCGATAATAAGTGCGGCGGGAGCGACCGGCTTTTTGATGAATACTATCCGGAGGATGATGTTTGCTGCTTTCTCACGTCCGGCGCGCCGCGGTTTGACGTGGAGTGGGTGGGGTATCTGGCGGATTCAGCGGCGAAGTATAAGCCGGAGCAAGGTTGTTTGCGCGAGGAGGGGGAAAGGGTCGTGTTTGAAGCGTCGCCGGAAAACGAGGCGTGGGTTCAGATTTGGGAATATCCCGAAACGTGCCGACGTTATCTTATCGCGGCGGATTTGTCTGTGGGCGAGAACCAATCCGCCAGCGAGGAGTCCAATCCCGACCGTCATTCCGTGCTTGTTTTGTGCGAGGGTTATTGGACCAATGGCGGCAATGAAGAGCATCCTTACATGCTTGTCGCTCGCATCAAGCCACCGACGCGCGTCGGGTTTGATGTGTTGGCGTGGCAAACGGATTTGCTGTCGCGCATGTATGGGCGGTGCGTCGTTGCGCCGGAGATGAATAATTCCGGCATGGCGTTTATTGAAAGATTGAAGGAGCGGCGCGTTCCTCTTTATATGCGGCGCAAGGCCAATGCGCAGGGAGGCGTCAGCAAGCTGGAGGGTTGGCAGACAACAGGCCAGAGCCGCAAGTTGATTATAGATGAACTAGCGTCCCTCATTTTCAGAGGGTCGTTGAGTGTGAGGTGTCCTCATGCCGTCGGCGAGTTAAGGACGTTTGTGACGAATGCCCACGGGCGCGAAGAGGCGTTGCCGGGTTGTCATGACGACGATGTGTTGGCGTTGGCGATTGGTTTGCATTGTTTGCCTAAAGGCACGTTTTATGCATTAAGAAAGATGCCGCGCCAAGAGCCGCGCGATGGTTATGAAAAGCGCGAGGAGCCGCGCACTTTTGAAGGCAAGTGGTAATCGTGGTAGCAGTTAATTTGACGGCCTTTGCCAATGTTCACATAGAAGGAATCTGTGGAACGAGATGGAAATAACGACTCAAGACAAGATACTTCTCTTTTTCAAATAGCACCGGCTGAAAGATTTTTACCACCTGCCACTGGAAAGAAAATTCCAAAGCGAAATCGTAATAAAAGGGAGCAAGAAACTTTTGCTGATGTCCTGTGGTCTATTCAAGAAGGCTGGGAGCGCGATTTTAATGCTTTGAAGCCCGGCGCGATTATCATTCAATGCGCATCTCTTGTTGGGGAAAGAGAAAAAATAGAGAGGACTTGTCAAGGATGCATGGGGAAATCTATTGAGGATTTTATTCTTCAGGATTTGTTAAGCACCTGTAAAAGCAAACCCAGTGGTCCGCTTCGGATTGTTGTCGAAGGGGATGATTTTCACACGCTTTCTCTAAGATTTTATATCAAGGACATGCCGCAGTCTTGGGCGGATTTTGGAGACAGGCAATGTGATGGGAGCGGCGTTAGCTACAGTTTTGCTTTTGAGAAAAATCGCCTTTATCACTGTTATGTTGGTTATTATGATGATCCCTCTCCTCAACTTGACACGCTTTACAGAGAAGTCCTTCCAACGATTGTGGAATTTTGCGATCAAAGAAAGCATGGTTCTCTTTTAGCTTCGAAAAAGGCTTTTTATCATGGGGGTGTCATCGAAAAAGGGGTTTGGTCAGGCGATACCCCAATGGGGTGGTATCTTAGAAGGCATGCAAGGGAACAATGGAGTGATATTAAAGGCCAGCTTCCCAGGGATGTAGTCAGACGAATCAAGCCGGTTTATCGTTTCAGAGATCCAAGAGATATTCGCCGGATTTTGGATGAGCCTTATCGAATGCCTGACGGTGTTTTGTTGAGGGAGCATCTTATGAAACCTTTTTTGGATAGTTCAGGTCTTGTAGAAATGAACTTGGACGATTCGGAAACGCGAAGGAGAATGGAAGCGTGGTTGGGTAAAAAATAGCTGTTCCAGAAGGAATGGGTGATTTATTGGGTAATCGGCTTGCTCACGACGGTGTTTCTTTCATCATCAAAAAATGGGGGATGTTGTTCATCAAATCATTGTCAGTTATGAGGGCACGGCGTTTAGAGGCTGGCAGCGTCAGGGCAAGTTGCCCACAGTGCAGCTTGAGTTAGAGAACGCCGTGGCGCGTTGTTGGGGGAAAGCTTGCACGGTGCATGGTTCGGGGCGAACGGACACGGGTGTGCATGCGTTGGCGCAGGCGGCGCATTTTTGCGCGCCGCGCAAGTTTGATGCGGCGACGGTGGTTCGCGCGTTGAATGATCACTTGCCGCCGGCGGTGCGCGTGCTCAAGGCGCGGTTCATGCCCGATTCTTGTCATTCGCGTTTTCCGCGACGGGTAAGGAGTAACGTTATCGCCTTTTTAATAATGCCGTTTTTTCGCCTTTTGAGATCAACCGCGCGTGGTATGTTCCGCGCCCGCTGGACATCGCGGCTATGCGCGCCGCCGCGCGGCATTTAGTCGGCGAGCATGATTTCGCCTCGTTCACGAGCAATCCGGGTTATAAACGCGCTTCCACTGTGCGGCGGTTGCATTTTGTTCGCATTCAAAAAAAGGGGGCGTTGGTGACGTTGCGTTTTCGCGGCAGTGGATTTCTTTATCGCATGGTGCGCAACTTTGTTGGCGCGTTGGTGAAGGTCGGCTTGGGCCGTTTGACGCCGGAGGATGTGAAACGCATTTTGCAAGCGCGCTCGCGTCAGTCCGCGCCGAATACTGCGCCTGCTTGCGGGCTTTACTTGGCGAAGGTGTTTTATGGGAAAAGCAAAGGCAATATGGTGTCATAACTTTGTCATTTGAAGATGGAATCCCTTTTGCCCGCAGGGAGGTTGCTTCGCCCCCGCTGCCCTCGCTCGCAATGACGCGGGGTAGTAGCAAGTATAAGGGGATAAATGTAACTGACCCATTACCAAGCAACGCTTTTAAATCAACCACCAGCCGATGATGCCCGCGACGGCTGTGACGCCGCTGAAAATGAGAACTGCGCGGCGGATTTCCACCGAACCGGCGATGATGACAAACACGGCTTTCAACGCCGTCGCGCTTAGCGCGGAGAGAAGAATGCCTTTCGCCGCGATTTCCGCGCCGATTTGTTTGCCGACGACCATTTGCGTCAGCGACAGTGTGATGGCGTTTGTATTGGTGAGGCCGGAGAGAAGGCTGATGCCGTAGATGCCTTGGTTGCCGTAGGAATGGGCGACTTTCACAAGGAAAACGATGAAAGCGTAGACGATGGCGAAATGAAGCGCGCGGCGGAATCCAAGGGGGTTGTCGAACTGCGGTTCTTTCACGTCGGTGGATGGTTCGGCGAGGTTGCGCCAGAGCCAGCCCGCCATGCACATGCCGGGCACGGCCATGAGTAGTAACGCGAGCCAGAGGCGGCTCAAAACTTCTAAATTAGTGGCCGAAACAAGAATGAGCATGCGGCCAAACATCACGGTGGAGGCCAAGATGATGGCGAGAATAAAGCTGTGCGTCAGACGCGGCTGCGTTTTGCTTTGGCGGCTGAACGCGAGAGTCGTCGCCGTGCTGGACACCAGACCGCCGATGATGCCCGTGAACCCAATGCCGGCGTAAGAGCCGAAGAGCCGCATCGCCACATAGCCGAGGAAGCTGATGCCGGAAACGAGGACGACCATGAGCCATGTGTTGAAGGGGTTAAAGGCGGCGAACGGGCCGAAGGAGCTGTTGGGAACGAGCGGCAGAACAATGCCTGTGATAGCGGCGAATTGAAGAGCGGAGCGGACATCGCGGCGCGTCAGGCGTTGCGTCCATTCGTGAATCACATCTTTGCTGGCCATGAGAATGATGGCGAAGACGGTG
>JAZDII010000012.1:0-11342 GCA_043805085.1 bacterium | reverse complement strand
GTGGTTAATAATGGCACGGCGCAGGGGCTGCGATCGCAGTTCCAACTGCAAGGCGAGATTGCCGGCAAGACCGGCACGACGGACGATTATAAAGACGGTTGGTTTGTGGGGTATAACACGGCTGTCACGGCGGGCGTTTGGGTGGGGCTGGACCAGCCGAAGACGATTGTGTCTCAAGGCTATTCTACCGTTGTAGCCGTGCCTGTGTGGGGGCGCATCATGCAGATGGCGGATGAGTATTATCCCTCCGGCGAATTTGTTCCCCCGCCCAACGTGCGGCTGGCGCGCGCGGCTCAAGAGAAAGGTTGGTTTTTTTTCAATGCCACAGTTGTTTCCGACGACGCGGAATATGTGCGCGATGAACAGCGCAACGATTCGTTGGCTCGTTTAACTCATGCCGATATGAAGTTGGGCGAAGAAGCGCAGGAACAGCGCACAGCTTTTGTAGATGTTGTTGGCAGTGAAAAAGGCCAATAAAGGGTTGCATTTAATTCTTTTACAAGCATTTAAGATTTGCTAAAGCACTCCCTTTCATGAGCAAAGGGGTTTTAAGTTTAGATGAAGAGCAAGAAAAAATAGGACGAATTCTTCTCATTCCTGCTTTAGAAAAGCCTCAATTATTTAAGGAAGAACTTCAAGAATTATTTGAAGCTAGTCCGTCATGCCAATGGGGGGATTTTTTGCCTAACCCGCCTCTTTCTAGCGAGGAAGAGGCGGCGCTCATGAAGCAAGCTCAACACCTTGTCAATCTAAAAACAGAATGGGTAAGCCATCCGGATTTTAAAAAGGCGTTTCTTGAAAGGCTGCTCAATTTACTTAAGCGCAAAGAGGCTTATCGTGCACATGAAGCGCCAAACTATTGTTTGGGAGGATACTATTTATTTCAGAGTCCAGAAAACAAGGCGGATATTGTGGTGCATTCTACGCCTTTTAGACAAGCCGTTTTGAGATACATCAATTCTTTAAAAAAGAGATCTTATTTGCCGCAGGGTCATTCATTTTTAACAACGTTTGATTGCAATCCTGACGCCGAGTTTCATGGCAATTATGGGTTTGAACGAGGTAGGAAGCCGCAGAAACTGAAAGAGATTTTGAATGAAGTAGCGGAAGAAATTTGGAAAGGGATTCAAGCAGGAAAAACTCCATCTACGTTGCTTGCTACATGGGCAAGGTATTGTCACGAAACGATCGTTCAACTTAGCCGCGGCACTTATCTTTTAAGAAATCAAGGGGAAGGGCGTTTTCAGCAGGCTTTGCTTCCGGATTCTCCGGCATGGAAGATGTTGTTGGGGCGCGTGGCTCAACTGCAAGGACGCGCTTATGCCGTTTATAAAATGGATAAGGAGCAAGAACATTTCGTTCGATTGATGGAGATTGCCGGCCACTTTGTCTTTCCTTTGTTGTTTGAACAATTGTTAGAATTAAAAAATGCTGAAAATGTGGAACATTTTATCCAAGCATTAAGATTAAACGACGCTGATGGTGAAGAGCGTTGTAGAAGCCTTACCGAGAAACTAGAACCTTATTGGCAAATCGCTTCTCAAGGACAGGGGGCAGAAACCAGAGAATCTATCTTTGGTCACTTGACACATGAAGACCCAACTTTTACTGAAGACGTTGTCGGACTGTTGAAATTAAAAGGCGCTGATAGCACGGAGCATCTTGGAAACTTGATCAAGCAATTAGAACCTTATTGGTGGGAAAGATATCCTCAAGAACGGGAAAAGTTGGTAACACGCTTAAACAGGCTTTTCCCCCGCCTCTTTGCGAACGAACGAACCTTTCCTCGAGATATTAATTTCATCCTTAGATATCAACACGAATATGTTGACCGTCTTGAAGCTTTCGAAGCACAATTGAGAAGTGAACCTCTTCTTCCTCCGACAGAGGAAGATGTTAAGAAATCCGATTTTCCCGAACGGGATAAAATATTTCGTGTTGGAGAAGATTTAATGGGGGGTGAGTTACAGGAAGGGCAAGTGGTTGATCAAGGCGCAGCGAGATGCACGGAGAGGTAACGCCAATCCGAAGCGGTAAAGTTTTTAAGTTCAAAGCGATAAAAATTATCCGTCTGTAAAAAATTCATAAAATTTTACCGAAAAAATGATTGACGGATGGTGGGGGATTGTGGTGTAAAAGGGGGTGTTGTGGAAAAGAAAGTAGATTAATGTCATGATAAGTGAGTCTTCTGTTCCGATGCGAGAGGTCTACACAGACCTTTTCGAGCATTCTTTCGATGAAAAAGGACGGCTCACTGTGCCATCGGAATGGCGTTCCGAGGCGCATGAAAAAAGGCTCCACGTCATGCCTTCGAGAGATGGATGTTTGAAAGTTTATCCGGTTTCTTACATGAGCGAGGCGCTTCGCCGTTTTAACCAAGCGCCTGTTAATGATCCCCGCCGCAAGTCGTTGGAAAGCCTTGCTTCCAGTATTCAAGCGGTGGCGTGCGATCAACAGGGGCGCGTGATGATTAAAAAAAATTTAAGGGAGATGGCTAGTTTAGGAAAAGAGGCGGTTTTGGTCGGCAAGTTTGATCATTTTGAAATTTGGAGCCGTAAGAGCTGGTCGTCGCGCCCGGATGCGACGCGCAGTTTTGAAGAAATTGCGGAGGAGATCGGATTGTGAGGAGGCGTTATGCGCATGGATATTTTCAGGGCGGAAGAGCACCGGCCGGTGTTAATGCGAGAAGTCGTCGAAATATTGCAGCCCGCGCCGGGAAAATGCTTGGTGGATGGGACGTTTGGCAGGGGGGGCCATACGGTGGAATTTTTGAAGAGGGGAGCTTCTGTGTTGGCTTTGGATCGGGATTCGGCGGCGATTTTGGCGGCGGAAGTTTTGAAGAAAGAATGGGGAGAGAAATTGAAAATTAAAAAAACAGATTTTCGGAATCTGGAGGAACCTGTCGAGTTGCTCGGAGAAAAAGCAGACGGCGTGCTTTTGGATTTGGGAGTTTCTTCGCCTCAATTAGAGAGCGCGGAGCGGGGATTTAGCTTTCATCGGGACGGCCCTTTGGACATGCGCATGGATAGGGAAACAAAGACGACAGCGGCGATGATTGTTAATGAGCGCGGCGAGGAAGAATTGGCGAAAATTTTTAGAGAGTATGGCGAGGAAAAACAAAGTCGGCGCATTGCGCGCGCCATTATTCGCGCGCGGCCTTTGCGGACGACGTTGGAGTTGGCGGATGTTGTGGCGCGCGTTCTTGGCGCGCCTCGCCGCGGCAAGACGCATCCCGCAACGCGCGTTTTTCAGGCTTTGCGCATTGCTGTGAATGATGAGTTGGGCGCGTTGCGTTGCGCTTTAGAAGCGGCTTGCCGCGTTCTCAAAATTGGCGGGAGATTGGCCGTGATTAGTTTTCATTCCTTGGAAGATCGCATGGTGAAGCAATTCATTCATCAGCGCAGTCAGCGGGAGTTGAGGCAAGAGGGGATGGCCTTTGGCTTTGCTAATCCTGATTATTGCTTGTGCAAGTTGGGGGATTGGAAGCCGTCGGAAGAGGAAATCGCCGCCAACCCCAGAGCGCGCAGCGCGCGTTTGAGGGCGGCGGAAAGGGTGGCTTATGTCGCGTAATGTTTTGAGAAGGTCTAACGACATTCACATTCGGCGTTTGTGGAGATGGGTGACTATTATTTCTGTCGGAGCGGCGTTTGGGCTTATTTTTGTTTATATTAACGTGCAAAATATTGGCCTAGCTAATGATGTAAAGAAGTTGGAAATGGAGATGGCGGAGTTGAACAAGCGCAACACGCTTTTGCAGTTGGAAGTGGCGGCGCGCATGAAGCCGCGCAAGTTGCAGGAAAAAATCGCCGAGCTGGGTATGCAAATGGTGAGCATAGCGGAGTTGTCTAAAGTAAAAGCGCCTCTTTTTGCCCCTGCTTATGGCGAGTACGCCAAAAAAGAGGATGTTCCGTGAGGCCAATCGGCAACATCAACGGCAATCGTTTTTTACGTTGGCGCGGAGTGGGCGTGACTTTCCTGTTAGCGGCGGGGTTCATGGTTGTTTCCATCCGCTTGATCACTCTTCAACTGGTGAACCATGAATATTACAACGAAGAAGCTTTCAAATTGCATTCGGTCAGCATTCCTATTCCACCGAAACGCGGGCGTATCCGCGACCGATCGGGGAATGTTTTAGCGCAGAGCGTCACGGTGACGGATGTGAGAATTGACGGGCGTTTGGCTTGGGAAAAGCCCGATGTTTTTGACAAGTTAGAATCCATTTTGGGCGTTTCTTCCAGCGAATTAGAAAAAAAAATAAATCCCAAAAACCGCTTTTTGCTTTTGATTGAAAATGCGGACGATGATGTTTTGCAAAAGCTGCGTTCTTTGCGCGTGCGGTCGCTCATTTTTAAAGAACGTATGATGCGTATTTATCCCAACGGGGGTGAGGGCAGTCATGTGATCGGGTTTGTCAATTTGGCAGAGTTGTCAACGGCAGTGGCGGGTGAGCGCATTAAATTTGAAATGGGGGTCAATGGCACAGAACGCGTGATGGATCATTATTTGAAGGGCGTGGCCGGTGAACGTTGGATTGTGAGGGATTGCAAGAGGAGGGAGATCGCCGCGTATCGCCGTTCAGATCGCCCTGCGCGCGACGGCCAAGATGTCGTTCTTACGATTGATCAAGTTGTGCAGCATATTATCGAGATGGAAGCTGATCAGTTGATGCAGGAGCACAATCCTGATGCGGTGAGTATTCTTGTGATCAAGCCGACGACGGGAGAAATCCTCGCCTTGGCTAATCGTCCGACGTTTGACCCCAATAAACGATCAACGATGACGCCGCTCAACCTTCGCAATGCGGCAATCATGAATACCTTTGAACCGGGGTCCACGTTTAAACTGGTTACTCTAGCGGCGGCGTTAAATGAAGGAATTGCCGATCTCGACATGCCTATTTTTTGCGAAAACGGACAGTTTTTTTATGGCGGCAAGTGGCTTCATGATTCTCATCCTTTAGGCATGTTGACGTTGAGGGATGTCGTCGCCAAGTCCAGCAACATTGGCTTTGCCAAGCTTGGCCTGCTTCTCGGCCAAGAAAAAATTTATCAATACGCCAAGCGTTTTTGTTTTGGCCAGCGTATCCAAGATTCCGCGGAAGCATTGTGGGGAGAGGAGCCGGGCACGCTTTATCCTCCGAAACGTTGGAGCGCTCTTTCCATCACACGCGTTCCGGTGGGGTATGAAGTGGCGGTTACGAATCTTCAAATGGCGTTTGCTTACGGCGCAGTCGCCAACGGCGGCAAGCTCATGGAGCCTCGGTTGATCAAAACCGTTGTGGATGACGGAGGCAACATTGTGGCGCAGTATCTTCCCAAAGTATTAGGGCAAGTGGTGAAACCTGAAGTGGCGATGGAAATGAAGCAAGCCATGGAAGGCGTCGTTTCCGATGAAGGCACGGCGGAACGCGCGTCCGTTCGCGGCTTTACTGTGGCTGGAAAGACGGGCACTGCGCAGAAAATAGTTAACGGCGTCTACGATAAGGAAAACTACATCGCCTCTTTCATCGGATTTTTGCCGGCGGAACATCCGGAATTTTTAGTTTCCATCGTTGTGGATGGCCCCAAGAGCGGCAAGTATTATGGAGGCTTGGTGGCGGCGCCCGCGTTTAATCACATCGCCACTCAAGTGGCGCAACAACTTAACATGGTCACATCGGATGCGACGGTGGCGTTGGTGAAAAGGGGGGAGCTTTGAAATTGAAAACTATTCTTCAAGGCGTTTCCGTTCTGAACAAGGAGGAATGGGCCAAGGCTGGCGACGTGGAAGTGACGTCTCTCTCTTATCGTTCACGCATGGCGGAACAAGGCGGACTTTTTTGCGCGTGGCGCGGAGAAAAAGCGGATGGGCATGATTTTATTGCCGACGCCGTGCAACGCGGGGCCGTGGCTGTTGTGGGTGAAAAATCGAATCTGTCGTTGCCGTGTCCTTATGTGTTGACGCCTGTTGGCCGCGCGGCGCTGTCCGTCATAGCGGCCAATTTTTATTCAAGGCCGGCGGAAAAATTGCGCGTGGTTGGAGTGACGGGGACGAACGGAAAAACTTCTACTTCGCTTTTAATTCGTCGCTTTTTGGAAATGTCTGGTTGCAAAACAGGTTTGTTGGGCACGATTGAATATGATTTGGGCAGCGGCCCGATTTCCGCCGAGCGCACCACGCCGGAAGGCCTAGAATTACAGCAATATTTACGCGCGATGGTGGATAACGGCTGCCGCGCTGTGGTGATGGAAGCGTCTTCTCACGCTCTGGAACAAGGCCGCGTGGCGGGGATTCCTTATCAAGTAGCGGTGTTCACAAATTTGACGCGCGATCATCTCGATTATCACGGAACGATGGAAGCTTACTTCGCCGCTAAGTTGAAATTGTTCGCCGGTTTGAGCGAGGGGCAGGTAGCCGTTTTGAATCAAGACAGAGAAGAGAGTAAAAAAATTGAAGACGTCTTGGCTAAAGGCGTGAAGGTGATTCGTTACGGTCTCTCGTCGTCGCAAGCGGATTTTGTCGCGGAAAAAATCAACTGCAACGCCGAGGGGTCTCATTTCACATTGCGTTCGCCTGAGGGAAGTTTTTCCGTGAAAACACAGTGGATTGGCGAATTTAATATTTCCAATGTGCTGGCTGCTTTGGCGGCGGGTTTTGGATTGGGACTGCCCGTTTCTAAGATGGTGAAGCAAGCGCAGAGCCAACCGCCCGTTCCCGGCCGCATGGAAAGAGCGCCGCACGCCGCGCCGTTTTCCGTCATTGTGGATTATGCTCATACGGATGACGCGGTGCAGAAGGCGTTGAGCGCTCTTCGCCCTGTGTGCAAAGGACGATTAAAAGTTTTAGTGGGATGCGGCGGCAACCGCGATAAAACGAAACGGCCTTTGATGGCTCAAGCTGCTTGCGAGGGCGCGGATGAAGTTGTGTTCACATCGGACAATCCAAGGGATGAGGAACCGCGACAAATTTTGGATGACATGCTTGCCGGTGTAAAAGGGAAGAAAAATTTTTCCGTCATTGAAGACCGCAGGGAAGCCATTCGGCAAATTTTGAATCAACCACAAAAAGGCGATGTCATTTTGTTGGCGGGCAAAGGGCATGAGACGACGCAGGAAATTCGCGGAAAAAAAACTCCTTTTTCCGACAGGGAAGAAGCGTTGAAAATTTTGCAAGGAGGCGCGGCGTGAAGCCTCTTTCACTTACGCTCGCGGCGGAATACGCCAGAGGAAGAGTGGCGCGCGGAACGGAGCAGAATATCCTCGGCGTCAGCACGGATTCTCGCGCCGTTAAAAAAGGCGATTTATTTATCGCGCTCATCGGAGAAAATCATGACGGGCCTGATCACGTCGCGGCGGCTGTCCGCGCCGGCGCGGTGGCTGTGATGGCTCAAAAAACGGTGGAAGTTCCCGCTGGCATTATTCATGTCAGAGACACGTTGGAGGGCTTGCAGCGATTGGCGGGAGCTTATCGCCGTTCTTTGCTGGTGCGCGTGGTGGGAGTAACCGGAAGCAGCGGGAAAAGCAGCACGAAAGAAATGATTGCTTCCGTTCTTTCCCGCCGTTTCCGCACGCATAAGACGCTGGGCAATTTTAATAATCACATCGGCGTTCCTTTAACGCTTTTGAGTTTGGAGCCCGACCACGAATGGGTGGTGGTGGAAGTGGGGATGAATCATCCGGGAGAGATTAAGCCTTTGGCTGATTTGATGCAGCCGGAGATAGGCGTTGTCACCAATGTTGATTGGACGCATGCGTGGGCGTTTGAAGATCAGCAGGCGATTGCCGATGAGAAAGGCGCAATGTTGCGCGCGTTGCCGGCGTTGGGCATTTCTATTATTAATGCCGACGATAAAAAAGTGAGGGAAATGGTGGAGACGAGCAGGGCGCGCTCGGTGCTTGTCGGCCAAGGCGCAGACTGGGTCTATGGATTTGAGAATGTGCAATGCTGCGACGAATTTGTCGAATTTGATCTTCATACGCGCAAGGAAAAAACGAGAGTGAAGCTTTCCACTCCGGCTCCGCACATGGCTCAAAATGCTGTTTTAGCGGCGGCTGTCGGCGGCGAGTTGGGATTGAGCGCGAAGGAAATTGCCGAGGGTTTGTCCGCCACGCAATTTCCTCCGAGTCGTTGCGCTCTGCGGCGTTTCGGTAAAGGCTGGCTGATTGACGACACTTACAACGCGAGCCCCGGCCCTGTTATGGCTGGCTTTGACACCTTGCAAGCACTGTCCGGTTCCGGACGTTCCGTCGTTATTCTTGGCGCGATGGGTGAACTTGGTTCTCACAGCCGGCGGTTGCACGAAAAAGTGGGCGAAGCGGCGGCAGAAAAAGGCGTTCAACTTTTATTTGCGCTTGGCGAAGACGCGCGATGCATGGTGGAAGCGGCTCAAAAACGCGGCTTGAACGAGCAGCAAAGCCGTTGGTTCAAAAGCCATGAAGAGTTGGCTGAAGCTTATGTCAAGGTCGCCCGGCCCGATGACAAAATTTTGATCAAAGGCTCCCGCAGCCAACACATGGAAAAAATCGTTCAAATGCTGGAAGGAGGCGCGACGTGCTCTTCTATTTAAGCTACTTCAGCGAGCGGTTTTTTCCGCTGAACGTTTTTAAGTATGTGACGTTTCGCTCTCTCGGCGCGGCGGTGACGGCTTTTCTGCTGACGTTATTGATCGGGCCAATGGTGATTCGCATGTTGAGAAGATTGAAACTCGGCCAGCCCATTCGTCAAAAAGAAGAGGTTCATCAATTAGCCGAATTGCACGGGGCAAAAGCGGGCACACCGACCATGGGCGGCATGATGATTTTGCTGACGGTGACAATCAGTAGTTTGCTTTGGGTTGAGCTTTCCAATTCTTTCCTATGGCTGACGCTGACGGCGATGTTGTTGATGGGGTTGCTGGGATTTTGGGACGATTTCAAAAAAATTCGAAAAAAAGAGTCAGGCGGAATTTCCAGCCGCAACAAATTCATTTGGCAAATTCTTATCGCCGCTGGCGTCGGCGTTTTTCTTTTGTTGAACCCCGCGACAATGGAGCGTGCGTTGGAGCTTCAAGTGCCATTTTTAAAAGAGCCAGTGGTGAGCGATCTCGGTTGGCTTGCATTATTTTTCATCATCCTTGTCATCGTTGGTTCTTCCAACGCCGTGAATTTGACAGATGGATTGGACGGTCTAGCCGTTGGCTGCACCACGTCTGTTGCTTGTGTCTATGCCGTGTTTTCCTACCTCGCCGGTCATTCCAAAACGGCGAGTTATCTTTTCCTTCCTTACGTTCCCGGAGCGGGAGAGCTAGCCGTTTTTTGCGCGGCGCTTGCCGGCGCGTCTTTAGGTTTTCTTTGGTTCAATTGCCATCCGGCTCGCGTTTTTATGGGCGACACAGGCTCGCTGGCCATCGGCGGCTCGCTGGCTGTGGTGGCGGTTTGCATCAAGCAGGAACTGTTGTTGGCGTTGGTGGGAGGCGTGTTTGTGATGGAGGCGCTCTCGGTCATTTTGCAAGTGGCGTCTTTCAAGCTCACCGGCAAGCGCATTTTTGCCATGTCGCCACTTCATCATCATTTTGAATTGCGTGGATGGAGCGAAACGGCGGTGGTGGTGCGTTTTTGGATTTTAGGACTTGTTTTTGCGTTGCTTGGTTTGGCGATGCTGAAATTGAGATGAAAAAATTTTATGAATTGCAAAGGTTTAAAGGCGGCAGTGTTGGGGCTTGGAGTCAGCGGCAGAGCCGCTGTGGAGCTTTTATTGGAGAAAGGAGCGGACGTGGTCGCGCTAGATCATAAGTGGAGCGAAGCTTTGGAAACGCTCGCCGCTGGCCTGAAGGCGCGCGGCGCGAGGGTGGAGCTTGGCGCAAAAAGCCAAGCTGTTTGCCGTTTTGATTTGGGCGTGATCAGCCCGGGCATCCGCCCTGACGCGCCGATGGTTGAGCAGGTGCGTCAAACAGGAGCAACGATGATGGGTGAGTTGGAATTTGCCTACCGTTTTTGCGAATGCCCCATTATCGCCATTACAGGAACCAACGGCAAAAGCACAACGACGGAGCTTGTCGCGGCTGTGTTGACTGCTGACGGCAAAAAGACAACCGCGTGCGGCAACATTGGCAAAGCGTTGAGCAGCGTGGTCAATACTACGGGAGAGCTGGACGTTGTCACGGTGGAGGTCAGTTCTTTTCAACTTGAAACGATCATTGAATTTCGTCCGCGTGTTGCGGTTTATTTAAATTTCGCGCCGGATCATTTGGACAGCTACAAGTCCGTGAAAGAATATTGGGAAGCTAAGGCGCGGCTTTTCTTGAATCAAACGCCTGATGATTATGCCGTGGTGAATTCCGGCTGCCGCTACCCAATGTTGCGCGCCAAGCAAATCACATTTAACGCGATGGGCGGGGATGCCGATTACACCTCCCGCGACGGCGCGTTAATGCGCGGCGATGAAATTTTATTGCATCAGGAAAAGACAAAGTTGAAAGGGCCGCATAATGCGGAAAATCAGCTCGCGGCGTTTGCCGTGGGCGATCTTTACGCCATTCCGCGCCCGCGCATCGTCGAGGCTCTTTGCGAATATCAGCCGCTTCCGCACCGTTGCGAGACGGCGCGCGTTTTGGACGGCGTGACTTATATCAACGATTCAAAAGCCACCAACATTGACGCCATGGAAAAAGCTTTGTTGGCGCAATCGCAGCCAGTCGTGCTTATTGCGGGCGGCAAGGACAAGGGATTTGATTTTTCCACTGTCGGCGATTTGGTGAAGAAAAAGACGCGCCATGCGGTTTTACTAGGAGAGACGCAATCTAAGATTTTTCAAGCTTGGGAACGGCAAACAAATTGTCACCGTGTGGAGAGTATGGCGGAAGCCGTCGCCTTAAGCCGCAAACTGGCGAGATCGGGCGACGTGGTTTTGTTTTCTCCCGGCTGTTCCAGTTATGACATGTTCAAAAATTTCGAGGAAAGAGGGGATGTGTTTAAGACATTAGTGAAGGAGTTAAAATCATTATGAACGACGAACTACTCAATTATGACCAAGAAAAAAGCGCCCATGCAGAAAAGAGCGTGAAGCACAGTTCTTCACCTCCTTTTGGCGGCGGCAAATTGTCCACCATTTTTCTCATTGTACTGGGCATTCATGTGATGCTCATCATCGGCATCACCGGCTTTCATCTTTTGCGTGGCAAAGAGGCCGATAAAGAGACGGTTGCAGCACAGGAAAAAAGCGGCGCGGAAAGTGAAAGCGTGATTGGCAAACCCATGGTGGAAACAGACAGTGGCGCTGTTGCCTCTGTGGATGCGCCACAAGCGGTGGATCGCATGAGAATGAGCACTCCTTCCATGGAAGACCCTGCTTGGGAAACGGCGGCAACGCCTGTCCGCGCGCAGGTT
>JAZDII010000011.1:0-15444 GCA_043805085.1 bacterium | reverse complement strand
ACCCGTTCGCTTGCGCGATTTTTGCCGATGGGTTTGCGAAACTTTTGGCAAGCCGCTTCCCGTCATCACCCCACCATCCGTCACTCCGTCCCGCGCAAAAACGAACAAGCGCGTTTCCAACGCCAAGCTACGCGCGGCCAGCTACCGCTTTCTCTATCCGACGTTCCGCGAAGGCTATGCTACCTTCGGCCCGTAAAGAGGCAGTTGATAAATCTCCATCAAACTGCCTGCGTCTGAAAATTTTTTAGAACCGCGCGGCACAGCGCGCACATTCATCCTCGTTCGCGCGCTTTCATAAAGCTCGCCTGAAACGCAAATGCCACCCGCCTCCGCTTCCGCTTGCAAACAAACAGCGAAGTGAACGACCTCCTTGCTCGTCGCCGAACCCATGTGAATGCCGATGCGGTGTAAAACCTGCGGCGCAGTCGGCCTCTCAACATTGCCCGAAGCAATGCGATGCTGCACATCCAACGCCCAACTCACAGCATCCGCCGCATCCGCAAAACAAAGCGTCAGCCCCCGCGCCGTCGCGCGCACAACACGCCCGCGCCAAAGAACGGCAAACTGGCGCATGCGCTTCAAATGATGCCTCTTGCGCCCCCGCGCCTTCCATGCGCCTAAAGGAAGAGTTACTGTTTGGGTAAAGACGACGGCTTGAAGATGAGCCAAAACGTCCCCTAAATATGCTTGGAATCCGACTCGTCTTTTTGCGTGTAACCGGATTCTTGGCGTTGATGGTTCACCTTATTCTTCTTCACGTAAGCTTGAAAAATATCCTCCGCCGTCATGCCCGCGCATTGAGCGAGAGAAACAAGAAAATGAAACAAATCCACAATCTCCACCCGCGCGTTTTGCTCGTCAAACTTCTGATACTTCGCCCACCACTTCCACGGCACGCAATCGGTCAACTCCGCCAGCTCCTGCGTCATCGCGCGGCAATAATTCAAAATCCATTTCTTCCGCTCTTCCTCATTCATGGAAGAAGTATCCACGCCGATGCGCTGGTTCAACTCCCTCTGCATGCGGAAAATTTCCTCTAACTTATCAGATTGATGCATACAAAAATGGGCATAGCAGGCAAAGGAGCGTTAGAAAACTTGAATTTTGCTGCGGCAACCCTTTTCTTTTCGCGTGACTTCTTTCTTCTCCCCTTTCAAGCTCGCGCCATGCGTGTTTTTGTCACCGGCGGCGCCGGGTATATCGGCAGTGTCTGCGTTGAAGAACTTTTAAAAGCCGGTCATGAGGTGTCGATTTTCGACAACCTTTCAGAAGGCCACCGTTCTGCTGTGGAAGAGCGCGCAGAGTTCATCCAAGGCGACCTTGCCGACCGTGAAAACATCAAAGCAACCCTGCAACGCGTCAAACCTGAAGCCGTCATTCACTTTGCCGGACGCGCCCTCGTTCCCGAATCCATGCGCGACCCTTCCCTCTACTACCGCGTCAACATTGGCTGCGGCGTCAACCTTCTCGACGCGATGGTGGAAGCGGGATGCAAAAAAATCATCTTCTCGTCCAGTTGCGCCACTTACGGCGTTCCCGACAAAGTGCCCATTGACGAACGCACGCCCCAACGTCCCGTCAACCCCTACGGCCACTCCAAACTCGTCTTTGAACAAATCCTGAAATGGTATGAAAAAATCCACGGCGTCGTCTTCACAGCTCTGCGCTATTTCAACGCCGCCGGCGCGTCCGAAAAATGGGGAGAGCACCACCGCGTTGAAACACACCTCATCCCCAATGTCCTGAAAGTCGCCCTCGGCCACGCTGAAAAAGTTCCCGTCTATGGCAACAACTACCCCACGCCGGACGGCACATGCATCCGCGATTACATCCACGTCACCGACCTCGCTTCAGCCCACATCTTAGCCATTAAACGCAACGCGAGCGGCGCGTACAACCTCGGCACAGGCAACGGTTACTCCGTCCTGCAAGTCGTGGACGCCGCGCGCCGCGTGACGGGACACCCCATCCCCATCGAAATCCTGCCGCCGCGCGAAGGCGATCCACCGAGCCTTGTCGCCGCCGCAAACAAGCTAAAATATGATTTTAATTGGGAGCCTAAATTCACCAAAATCGTGGACATCGTGGACAGCGCATGGAAATGGCATCATACCCATCCCAACGGCTATCCCGATTGATTTTAACTTTGGCAATAACGGCTTCATGAGCAAAATCATCAAATCCACCAGCAAGATTATCAAACCGGAAGTGCGCGTCGGCGATTTTTACGCCAACCACGCGCGCCACTTCCAACTCAAACTCGTGGCGGGATCAGAAGGCATGAAACGGCTGATCACCGAAGGCTCGGTGAACCGCCTCGGCCTTGCGTTGACAGGATTCTACGAATACTTCGCCGACCAACGAGTGCAAGTCGTCGGCAAAAGCGAGCACGCCTACCTGCAAGCCATGCCAAAGGAACTGCGCCAGTCGCGCAGCCGGGACATCTTTGAAAAAAACATCCCCTGCGTCATCTTTGCTTACAACATCAAACCTCCTTCCTTCTTTCTCGAAGAAGCCGACAAGCGCGCCGTTCCCGTCTTCTGCTCCGGTATGACGACAATTCGCTTGATCAACTCCGTAACCGTGTGGCTGGAATCCGACTTTGCCCCCTCCTGCAGCGAACAAGGCAGCATGGTGGACATCCAAGGCGTGGGCGTGCTGATCCGAGGCGAAAGCGGCATCGGCAAAAGCGAATGCGTCCTTGGCCTCATCGAACGCGGCTACTCGCTCGTCTCGGACGACGTAACGCGCTTCCGCAGCATTGACGGATGGGAGCTCATGGGCACTTCCGCCGCCCTGACCCGCCATTACATGGAAGTGCGCGGCCTTGGCATCATCAACGTCGCCAGCATCTTCGGCGCATGCAGCATCCGCCACCAAAAAAGACTGGACCTCGTCGTCACTCTCAAAGAATGGCACAAACTTCAAGACGTGGACAGAATTGGGCTTGACCAACAATTCTACGAAATTTTAAATGTCAAAGTGCCTCACATCACCCTCCCCGTTCGTTCCGGCCGCGACCTGTCGGGACTAGTGGAAGTAGCCGCTTTAGACCAAAAGCTAAAGTTAATCGGACAAAACTCTTCCGTTGAATTTAACGAAAAACTCATTAAAAGGTTGCAGAACACAGAAGACAAATAATGGGGCTCTTGACAAAAAAATCCAATCCAAGCGGCAAAGCCGTCGTGCGCGAAATGACTATCACCAACAAACTCGGTCTGCATGCCCGCCCCGCCGCTATGTTCGTGCGCGTCGCCAACCGTTACACTTGCGACATCACGGTTGAAAAAGACAGTGAAGAAATCAACGGCAAAAGCATTATGGGTCTCATGATGCTGGCCGCCGGATGCGGCGCCCAAATCCGCGTTGCCGCAGACGGCGAAGACGCTGAAGACGCCGTGCGCGAGCTGGAAAAACTCATCGAACGCAAGTTTGACGAAGAATGATGGCCGTCTATACTGCTTACGCCTATGCCTGCGGCAACGACAACGGAGAATCAAAAAGAAACACGGCTGAAAGGCATTGCCGTCTCTCCGGGCGTCGTGATCGGCCCTCTTGCCGTCATCAATCACCAAGAACTGCGCATCCCCAACCGCTCCATTGAATCATCCGAAGTCGCTTCAGAAATCTCGCGGCTTGAAACAGCCCTGTTCCAAACCCGCGAGCAAATCCAACAGATCAAAGATCACATCCAAGCCTCCATCGGAGAAAAAGACGCTGGCATCTTTGATGCGCATTTACTTGTTTTAGAAGACGTTGCGATTGTTGAAGCCGTCAAAAAACAGTTAGGCCTCAAGCTCAAGTGCGTGGAGAACGTCTACCACCACCTCATGATGGCCTACGTGCGCAGCATGCGCGAAGTGGGCGACCCTTATCTCCAAGAACGCGCCACCGACATGCTGGATGTGGGACGGCGCGTGTTAAACAACCTGATGGGCAATCACGACGTGGACATGTATCGGCTCGAAAGACCCAGCGTCATCGTCGCCCATGACCTATCGCCCTCTGACACGGCCTTGCTGGATCGTTCGATGGTCTTGGGCTTCGCCACGGAAATGGGCAGCCCAACTTCCCACACCGCCATCATGGCGCGTTCGCTTCAAATCCCCGCCGTCGTTGGCCTTAAAGACATCACCGCCTTGCTTAGAACATCCGTTGAAGCGGTGTTGGACGGCTATGAAGGGGTGTTAATCGTCCGCCCTTCCGAAAAAACGAAACAAGAATACGGTCAAATCGAACAAAAGCGGCACATCGTCCAAGAAAAGCTCGGCCTTCTGCGCGAAACGCGGGGCATCACCACGGACAAACGCGAAATCATCCTCGCCGCCAACGTCGAATTGCCCGAAGACCTGCCCCTGCTGAAAGAAAGCGGCGCAGAAGGCATCGGGCTTTATCGCACGGAATTTCTCTTTCTCAACCGCCTTAACTTTCCTTCGGAAGAAGCGCAGATGCAGGCCTACCGCCAAGTCATGCAAGCCGCCGAGCCGCACAGCGCCATCGTGCGCACGCTTGACCTCGGCGCGGATAAACTTCCTTCCGCCGATCCTTCCATAGGCAAAGACCTCAACCCCTTCCTCGGCTGGCGCGCCATTCGCTACTGCTTGCAACAAACAGATGTCTTCAAAACCCAGCTCCGCGCCATCTGCCGCGCTGGTCATGGGTTGAAAGCCAAAACACGCATCATGTTCCCCATGATCGCTGCTTATGAAGAACTCATCCAAGCCAAAGCTCTATTTGAAGAAGCGCGGCAAGAACTCCGCGACAACAACATTCCTCACGCCGAACAAATTGAAATCGGCATGATGATGGAAGTGCCCTCCGCCGCGCTCATCGCCGATCAACTTGCGGAGCATGTGGATTTCTTCAGCATCGGCACCAACGACCTCATCGGCTACACCCTCGCCGTTGACCGCACTAACGAGCGCGTTGCCTACCTCTATCAACCCACCCATCCCGCCATCATCCGCTTGATTCGCCACATCGTGGAATCCGCTCACGCTAAAAATAAATGGGTAGGCGTTTGCGGTGAAACATCAGGCGACGTCAAGTTGACCCCCATGCTCATCGGTCTAGGAATTGATGAACTAAGCATGGGCTCCGTCTTCCTGCCGCGCGTCAAAAAAGCCGTCCAAAGCCTATCCTACCGCGAAATGAAAGAACTGGTGGAACGCTTGGCCGCCATGCCCTCCGCCGCTCAAGTCGCCCAGCATTTAGATGAAGTAGCCATGCGCTGCTACCCGGAGCTTTTGCTCTAACGTCCATCGTCTCTAATAAAAGCTTCAAAAACTTGGCTCGAAGAAGGGGGTTCTATCTCTTCAGCAAAACCTCTTTTTTCCGTCGCAGGAGAAAGGCCTCGACCCACTCTTTTCTGAACTCCCATTTCAACCACCCGCCGAAGTTCATGAACCATTTTCTTCCCTCTTTCGTCACTTCCACAGGATAGCCCTACAAGAGCGCTTCCCTTCTCTTCCAACAAATCCGCTTGCTTAAAAAAATGCGCCGTTCGTTCAGGATCCCCCTTTATTCTCTCCCCTTCAATTCTTTTATCCAAGGCGCACACAAAATCAGGCGTCGCATAAATCATTCTCACAATAATCTCTGATTGTTGCATCAAACCTATTCCTCCATTCTCCACAACCATTGTTTCAAGCACATTTCGCAACGCCTCTAATTGCTCGGGAGAAAACCGGCCAAAAGTAAGATCATTTATCTTCTCAAAAACTTCTTCCCAAAAAACCCCATCCTTCAAAGCGCATTCCTTTTCTACTGCTTTACTGGCGTCCTTGTTTTCCACGGATATTTGCTGAAGTAACTGGCGAGTAAAAATGCGCTCCGCGTAACGAAACACCTTCTTCCGAAAATCAAGCACAGGCTCACAACTGCTTTTCATGACTACCTCCTCTCCTACTTTTACAGTAATGAGTCGTACCTCTTCTTCCGTCAAATCTCCTCCCCAACTTTTCTTTCCATAAAAAAGTTTGACGCCGACAGCCTTTATCGCCATATTCCCTTTTTCGAGTTATGTCAGTTTTCGATAAAACAGTTGTTATTAAGAGTCATCGGTTGAACGATAAGGATACAGGTTCAGCGGATGTTCAAGTCGCGATTTTGACGGAACGGATCAATCTATTGACGGAGCATTTAAAAGCCGCCAAGAAAGATCACAATTCCCGTCGCGGTCTTTTAATGATGGTCAGCAAGCGTCGCCGCTTGTTGGATTACCTCAAAGAAAGCCACGAAGAACGCTATAAGTCGTTGCTTGAAAAGCTTAATCTTCGTAAATAAATTTTCGCAAAGTTGGAGTATCAGAGAACAAAGAAGCTGTCCGCTTCCCCAGACGTTTTCTTTGTCCTCTGTATTTATATTCCGGCTCGCGTAAAACGAGGCAAACACGCCTCACTAAATCAAAAACAGGAGTATAAATACTATGTCAGCTATTAACCTTTCCGCCGAATTAGGCGGGCAAACCATTACCTTTGAAACCGGCAAAATGGCCAATCTGGCCGATGGCGCGGTAACCGTGCGTCTCAACGACAGCATGGTCCTCGTCACCGCGGTTTCCTCAACAGCAGTCAAGGAAGGCCAAGATTACTTTCCCCTCACCGTAGAATACCGCGAAAAAGCGGCGGCGGCGGGACGTTTCCCCGGCGGCTATTTCCGCCGCGAGGGCAGGCCGACGGAGAAAGAAATTCTCACCGCGCGGATGATTGACCGTCCTCTTCGGCCTCTCTTCCCCAAGGGCTACTTTTACGACACGCAAATCATCGCCATGATTCTCTCCGCCGACGGCGAGAATGATACGGATATCTTAAGCATCAACGGCGCGTCAGCCGCGTTGATGGTCTCGGACATCCCGTGGGCCGGGCCTGTGGCGGCCGTGCGCGTGGGACGGGTGAACGGCGCATTTGTCGTCAACCCCACTCACACGCAAATGGATCAAAGCGACCTCGACCTCGTCTATGTCGGCACAGAAAAAGATGTGCTGATGATTGAAGGCTCTGGCAAGGAATTGCCGGATGCAGAGTTGGCCAAGGCTCTCGACTTCGCCCATGAACAAGCCGTCAAACTCATCCATCTTCAAAAAGAACTGGCTGCTCAAGTGAAGAAGGCCAAGCGTCAAGTGCCCCTCATGCTCGTTAAAGACGAGCTTCTGGAAATCGCCTATGCAGTGGCTGGCGACAAAATCGAAAAAGCGATTTACACCGCAGGCAAGGTTGCGCGGCTGACCGCCGTGAATGCGCTCCGCGAGGAAGTAAAAGCCAAAATTTTAGAAAAATTCCCGCAAGCGACAGCGTTTGAAATGAGTCAGGCATTCGATTATCTCCAAAAGAAAGCGTTCCGCCGAAGCATTCTCGACCGCAAACAACGCTGCGACGGGCGCGGTTTGGATGACATCCGCCAGCTCTCCGGCGAGGCGGGCGTTTTGCCCCGTCCGCACGGCTCTTCCATCTTCGCGCGCGGCGAGACGCAAGCTCTTTGCTTTGCAACTCTCGCGCCGTTGGATGAAGCGCAGGACATTGACGGCTACACAGGCGGCGCAACCAGCAAGCGCTTCATTCTCCATTACAACTTCCCGCCCTCCAGCGTCGGCGAAACAGGCCGCGTCGGCGGCCTCAACAGGCGCGAAATCGGCCACGGCGCCTTGGCGGAACGTTCCTTGGAATGTGTCATTCCCTCGGAAGTAGAATTTGCTTATGCCATTCGCATCAGCTCGGAAGTGACGGATTCCAACGGCTCGACCTCGATGGCCAGCGTTTGCGGCGGCTCATTAGCCCTCATGGACGCGGGCGTGCCCATCAAAGCGCCTGTCGCGGGCATTTCCGTCGGCCTTGTGACAGAACATGACGAAGCAAGCGGCGCGCTAAAGCGTTATCACTTGCTCACCGACATCCTCGGCAGCGAGGATCACTTCGGCGATATGGATTTCAAACTAGCCGGCACACGCCAAGGCTTCACCGGATTCCAGCTCGACCTCAAACTTCCCGGCATTTCTCACGCTCTCATGAGCGAAGCCATTCAACACGCAGCCGCTGCGCGGTTGAAAATTCTAGACTTCATGCAAAGCGTCATCGCCGCGCCGCGCGCAGAGCTTTCTCCGCACGCCCCGCGCATTGAAGTCATTAAGATCAATCCGGAAAAAATCGGCCTGCTCATCGGCCCCGGAGGCAAAACCATCAAAGGCATCGTTGCCGAAACCGGCGCGGAAATTAACGTCGAAGACGACGGCTCCGTGCGCATTTACTCCTCCAATCCTGACGGCATGAACCGCGCTAAAGAAATCATCACCGGCATGACCGCCGAAGCAGAAATCGGCAAAACTTACCGCGGTCGCGTGGTGACGATTCGTGAATTCGGCGCGTTTGTGGAAATTTTCCCCGGCCAAGACGGCTTAGTCCACATCTCCGAACTAGCGGACGTGCGCGTCAACCGCGTCGAAGACGTCGTCAAAGTCGGCGAAGAAGTTTGGGTCAAATGCATCGGCGTAGATGACAAAGGCCGCATCAAACTTTCCCGCAAAGCGGCAATGAAAGAAAAAGGCCACAACCCTTCAGACGTTTAAGCAGCTTGCCAATGTTCAAGCTCTTCTTTAAAGAAGAGCTTGAACCATGCAAGCCACCGAAGCTTCCCTTCCCATAGAAACTTTCAGTTTTAGCGGCGCACCGCTCCAATCGGAACAGCGGCCCGCCGCTGGACTGCAGGAATCTCCCTCAAGCGAAACTCCTTTTGAAAGCGCGGAGCAACAATATGAGTTCTTCCGCACACTCATTGGACGGCCCGCTTTCATGCCTTGGAAAGAAATCGTTGGAAAAGCCCAGCAAGAGCGGGTCACAGACGTTATTTTCAACTGCGGCAAGCTTTACCTGCGCCTGATAGGGGACTTGGAGTTGGCTCCCGACGAATTTCAGCCATCGCCCGCAAATTGCGAAAAAGCCCTCATTTCCACCATCCCTCATGAACGCCACCTTTTAGAACTGATGAGCGAAAAAGGCGCGACGGACTTCGGCGTCACCATCGAAGGCATGCGGATGCGCGGCAATGTTTTTAAAGAACTGCAAGGACTCAACGGCGTTTTCCGTCCCATTCCCGAAGACGTGCTGCCGGATGAAATGCTCATGCTCGACGAAAAAGTCGTTGATATCGCATCGAAAAGCAAACAAGGACTCGTACTCGTGACAGGCGCCACCGGCAGCGGCAAATCCGCCACCGTCGTGGCATTGCTTGAAAAAATCAACCAATCCCGCAAATACAACATCATCACCATCGAAGACCCCATCGAATATATTTTCACTCCAAAGGGTTGCGTCTTCAGCCAGCGGGAAATCGGCGCGCATGCGGAGAGTTTTGACAGCGCGTTGCGCAGCGCGATGCGGCAAAATCCCGACGTGATTTTCGTTGGCGAAATCCGCGACTATCCCACCATGGCCGCCGCCCTTAAAGCGGCGGAAACGGGCCACCTTGTCTTCGCCACGCTGCACACACGCCGCGTTTATACAACGCTCAACCGCCTCATTCAAATGGCCCCGGCGGGAGAGCGCGACGCCATCCGCGACGCGCTGGCGCAAAACATCCTGATCATTTTATGCCAAGGATTACTAAAAAGGAAAGGAGGCCAAGGCCTCATTCCCTGCCGCGAGGTAGCCATCCGCAACAACGCCCTCATCTCCTGCATTATGACCGGCAAAGTGCGCGACATTAACAACGTCATGATCGGCAGCAGGCCGTTGGGAATGCTGGACTGGAACAACGCCCTCAAAATCCTCGTGCAAAAAGAACTGATCACCGAAGTGGAAGCCGCGCTCTACAAAGACAAAGAAACGGACGTGTAAAACGCCGACAACAAGCCGCCGCGCCCTCGATTTTTAAAACGTGACAACGCCTCCGCTTCTCTGGCACTTTCAAGAACTATGATCAACACCCCTTCTCTCCAAGGCAAAACAGCCCTCATCTTCGGCGTGGCGAGCAAACGCAGCATCGCTTGGGCCATCGCCTGCGCATGGGCTCAAGCCGGCGCGCGCTTGATTTTCAACTACCAAGGCGAACGGTTAAAAGAAAATGTGGAGGACCTTGCTTCCACATTCGGTTCTAATATTCCCATCTATCCTTGCGATGTTTCCAAAGACGAGGAAATCGAAAAATTTTTTGATTTCGTCAAAAGCAAAACCAACCGCGTTGATCTGCTGCTGCACAGCGTCGCCTTTGCCCCCAAAGAAGCTCTGGAACGCCCCTTTCTGGAAACCTCCCGCGCGGCCTTTACAACAGCGCACGACATCAGCGCCTACTCGCTCCTCGCCCTTTCACGCCACGCCGCCCCGCTCATGACCGAAGGCGGCAGCATCCTGACCATGACCTACTACGGCTCGGAGAAAGTAATTCCTAATTACAACGTCATGGGCGTCGCCAAAGCTTCGCTGGAAGCCACCGTGCGCTACCTTGCCTATGATCTCGGCGAGAAAAAAATCCGCGTCAACGCCATCAGCGCAGGCCCTGTGAACACACTAGCCGCGCGCGGCATCGCCGGTTTTACCAAAATGCTCACGCACTATGAGCAACACTCTCCCCTGCGCCGCAACATCGAAGTTTCCGAACTCGGCGCCACAGGAGCCTTCCTCGCCAGCGACGGCGCGGCGGCCATCACCGGCCAAGTCCTCCACGTGGATTCCGGCTATTCCATTATGGGGATGTGAGATTGATTCTCCAAGAAAGAAGCGTTTTCATTCACTATAATAATACGCCGCCGGCGAGTTTAAAATTTCCCCGTTCCTGCGGAATTCAATCGTGCCACTGGAAACGAGGTAGATAAAAACAACAATCAGCACGTACATCAGTAAGAAATAAGGATTCATAACCTCCCCTTGCTCAAAAGCATCTTAAACGATTCTCAAAAATTGACAACTCTACAAATAATATCGGCTTAAAACGGCGGCGTCTTTTTTAAGACGAGCAATGAGTTCATTCGGCGACAAAACGCGGGCGTGCTGGCCCCAGCTTAAAATCCACCGTTTCACTTCCGTCAAACTGCCCAGCGTCATGCTCAACTCAATCTCACCGCGCTTTAACTCCTTAATCTTTTGCGAAGCATGCCATGGCCGCTCCCGCACCAGCTTGGCGGCCAAACCGTCGAACCGTATCCGAATTTTATAAGAACCGGAGCTTGTCCTCACGCCAAAGCTGTCGCCCAAATACTTCGTCAGTGAAAAATCCGGTGAGCGGACAAATTTCTTCTCCGTCATCCGCGCATTCTTCATCCGCGTCAACGCAAACGTCCTCATATCTTGGCGGTCTAAATCAAAAGAAAACAAATACCACTGCTTCTCCACACACGCGAGGTGGTAAGGCTGCGCGTGGCGGAGCTGATAACGGTCGCTTTCCAAACGGCAATACTCAAATTCCACTTCTTTACAACGCAGCGTGGCGCGGCTCAAAAGCTCAAACAAATTGACGTCCGTCACGTCCAGACCCTTCATGCTGAAAGAAAAAGCCGATTCCAAATCAGCAATGGAAAACGACACGGTATCCTTCAAACCGTTGGCTAATTTTTCAAACGCGGCCTTGAGGGGTCCTTCAAAAGGCGTGCCGTGATAAAGCGCCAGCGCCTTTTGCGCCATGAACAAAGCGACTATCTCCCCCTCCGTCACTTGCATATTGGGAAAGTGATGAACGGATTGGGTGTAATAATAGCCGTGTTCTTTCTCGTCATATTCAATGGGCAAACCAAGCCTGTCCCGCATGAAATCAATGTCCCGTTGCACGGTCTTAACGGAAGTCTCCATCCTTTTCGCCAGTTGATTGCGATTAGGATGCCGCCCGTTTTGCAATAAATCGTGAATCACCATCATCCGCGACAAAGGCGGACGCGACCTCAACTGGCGCGCGGTGTCAAGTGGACGAAACATGGAAGAAAAGAAGAATCCCTTTGTTACCACCGGCCAACCCCAAAAGCAACCGGCTCAAAAAAAACTCCACTCGTCCGCAAAATAATTCGCGCTTTTTTTAGCAGGGACAATCTTTGTCTCACCCCATGCGTTACGTTTTCGACAAAGTATGCATCTTAACCAATACACCAAAAGCGTCGCCGCAGACTTTGCCGAACCTGCAACACTGGCGGAAACACAAGGCGGTTTCTCTTGCGCCCGCGTGGGAATCATTCTCCAGCATTGGGGCGTCGCCACGGCGCTAGCGAAAGAATACCGCAACATTCCGAGGCTTGAATTTGAAGACATTCTCCAACACGCGCGCATCGGCCTCGTCAAAGCCGCCATGCGTTATGACGCGCAAAGAGGAGCCGCTTTTTCCACTTACGCATGGCGCGTGATTCAAAACGACCTCAACACACTTTACGTCAAACAACAACGCCGCATCCACTGGGAAGCTCCCTGCCTTGAAAATTCGCGCGCCTTGGAAGAAGAAAACGAATCACCGGAAAACGCCATGTGCGACGACTCCGCGGACGTGCGCGCCCACGTGCGCCGGCGCGAAAATCAAAACGCCATCCACAAAGCCATCGCCAAACTCCCCGACCGCCAGCGACGCGTCATTCACGGCGTTCTTGCCGGACAAGACTACAGAGACATCGGCAAACAACTCGGCTTTAGCGATATCTCCGCCAAAACGCTCGTCGCGCGCGCCTATCAAAACTCCCTCAAAAATCTCCGGCTCGAACTGGAAAAACAGGGGTTTTGTCAGGAGGATTAAAAACATGTTCCGGTTCTTGCCCCCTCCACTTTTGCAAAACCTTGGACACAGCATCACCATTAGAACGAATCCTAACGCGGCGCGAAACTTGAGGCCCCAGCCGCCAAATCTTCACCGGCCCCCACGCCATCGACACGTCCCACTCGAGACATTCCCTCCACTGCTCCGCCAGCACAGCCGCTTCCCGATCATCATTCGCGCTGATGATGGCTGTCACCCTCTCCCTTCCGTCAACCATCTGCACAGCGTACAACATAAACGTCATCCCTCTTTCACTCCAAACGCTTCAAAACAAAACCTCCTTTTTTAGGAAAATTTGCTCATGAAAATCATCATTGCCGAAGACCAAGCCTTGCTAAGAAAACTCCTTGTCCAACTCTGCGAAAAAGACCTCTGCTTCCGCGTCCTTGCGGACACCTCCGACGGCGCGGAAGCTCTGGAACTGTGCCGGACTCTCTCGCCCGATATCTTACTTTTAGACATCGTCATGCCGAGCCTCGACGGGCTTGAAGTGGCGCGGCAAATCCTCCCTGAAAAACCGCGCCTGCGCATCCTCGGCTTTTCCGCGCAATGCAACCCCCGCACAGTTCACCAAGCCATCGAATGCGGTCTGCACGGATTGCTGGACAAATCCCACGAATCATGGACAACTCTAAAAGAAGCCTTGTCGATCGTCGCCAACGGCGGCGCATTTTTCTCCGAAACCGTCAAACAAATGCGCCAACAAATCGCTCAAGACCCCTTGGCATTTTCTAAAATTTTGAGTAAACGCGAACAAGAAATGCTGACTCTCTTCGGCAGAGGCATGTCCAACCAAACCATTGCCGACCGCACCGCCCTTAGCCCCAAAACCGTCCAAGGCCACCGCCATAACGTTATGAAAAAATTAGACATCCGCGACACGCCCCATCTCATGCTCTACGCCCTTGAAACCGGCTTCTGGCGGCCCCATTACCAAAACCACGAAAAACCCTCCCACAACGGCCTCCTCCCTACCCCCCTATCAAAAACGTGCTCCCCATCCGCTTGACAAAACATAAAGAAGTGCGCATTGCTAACTTACACTTATGGAGAATCCTCGTCTCAATCCCGAAACACTGAAGTTGGCGAAAAAAAACGATCGCCTTCTAAAGGGTATCCATACCCTCCAAGATGAATGGCTTAAAAATCTCATCTTAGAAACCTTTCAATCTCAAAACACTCTCTTCCGCTCCCTTGGTGACGAAAAAGAACGGCTAAAACTCGCCCTCGACCAAACACTCGGGCGCAAAGGCCGTGTAGGAGAAAGACTGCGCGACAAAACAGTGACAGGCCCCCTCCTTAACAAACTCCGAAGAATCCTGCTTACAGGAAAAGAAATCGCCGAACTTCCCCACCCCATCCAACAAGAAATACTTTTACACAAAGGAATCAGCTGTCAGAACGATTTCCTCCTAGAAAAAATGGAAGCCTTCTCCTTCCAATACGAACCAAATCCACCCTCCACTTCGGAAGAAAAAGTATCCGCCGACTACTTCTTTAAAAAACCCTTACCCCCCCTTGCTTCTCATAACAAAAAAGAAAACCGCATATTCCAAACCGAAACCAAAGTCACTTCCCTCATCAGCTTCTTAGCAATCGCCCAACAAAAGGGAATTATCTCCCCTGACTTAAAGACTCTCATCTTAGAAGCGCTGAAAAAAAGAAATCAACGCATCAAAAAAAGACTGGAAACGATCAACCAACTCAAAAAATTCGGCGTTTTCTTACTTACAAACGTATTGGGCAAAAACCGCCTCAAATTTTCCCCCAAACCCCTTTACGATCAACCCGCCGACTCCTGCGAAATCGACTTTGATGTTCTTCCTGAAAACATGCCCATTACCCCCCCCTCCTCCCCAAAACGCCTCCGTAAAAATCTCGGCAAACCTTCCTCTTCCCCAAAACGCCTTGACGAAACCCGAGCCGCCAACACTTGCGAAGTTGACACTAGTGAGCTTAACATATTAGGAGAACCTTCCTCCCTTGATTCCAATCAAGCTGCCAACACTTGCGAAGTTGACACTAGTGAGCTTGATCTTTCTAAAGATACCCTAGGAGAACCCTCTCCTTCCCCTCAACGCCTTAACGATCAACCCGCCGACTCCTGCGAAATCGACTTTGATGTTCTTCCTGAAAACATATTTCGTGAAGATTCCAGCGAATTTTCCCCCTCTCCCGATTCTCCCACAAAATTAAACCCTAACGACGCCTGCGTCATTCCACCGGAAACCGTCGAAGAAATTTTAACCCGCGATAGACAACGCGATAAATAAACCGCCCGTAAAATCCATTTGCGCCGCTCCCCTGAACGTCGCATCATAGCGCGCGGTGAAAAATTTTGACCCCCTATTACAAGCCATCATCGTCAGCGCGTCGCTCGGCAGCTTAATCGGCCTTGAACGACAGTGGAAAACGCAACACGATGAAAGCGGCGAAACAGAGACGAGAACAGGGCTTCGCACATTCACGCTTTGGGCGATTTTTGGCGCAGTATCCGCTCACATTGCCTCCACTTTCATTGCGTCTTTCTATCCCGTCGCATTCGGCTCCATCGCTTTCTTGCTAGCCTTGCGTTTTGTTTTTGATCCTGAACAACCGCGGCCGTTCGGCTTTACCACTATCACCGCCGCGTTTCTCACGTTCACCATTGGCAGCCTTGTTTATTGGCAACAAACCCGCGTCGCCGTCATTCTCACCATCTTCGCCATCATTCTCATGGCCAGCAAAGAT
>JAZDII010000010.1:0-15951 GCA_043805085.1 bacterium | reverse complement strand
GTTCATCGGCTGGGGCAAACTGGACACGCGCATCAACCCCATGTCCGGCGATCCCCAGTGGTAAAGCCATTGGCGCGAACTAAACAACGCCTCGAACACAAAGTTGTTTAAAAAATCCTTTGCCGGATCAATCACCGGCGCTCCCTGAATTTCCCGCGCCACGCCGGGCTGCACAGTCACAAGCGGCAGCCCGCCAGCGGCAGGCAATTCTCCGGCTCCCTCCGCAGTGACAGCCGGAGCAAGCGTGGGATCGGAAGGCGCGACAGGAGCAGAAAGCGTAACGGTGGGCGGCTTCACTTCCGTTGACGGTGGCGGTTCGCTCGGCTCGTCAAAAACAGGAATCGGCGGCCCCTCTTCACCATAAAGAAGAGACGCGGAACTGATGATGAGAACAAGGAGTATCTTTTTCATTTGCTTCTTAAAAATTGCGCCACAGGCCCGGCAATGTTCCCTTTCACTTCCAACTCCGCAATTCTCGACTCCCAAGAAACGGAGCGGCCCGCAATATCCACCGACCTTAAATCCACGCCGCTCCACGCTCCCTTGCGAAGAGCCGTCGTCACCCACGTCTCATCATTGCACAACGCTTCATACACCAAAACAGGCAAAGCATAACCGCTGGCATTCACCTTATTGCACGGCGCTAAAACTTGGCAAATGATGCCGCGCAAAAGATAAGCCATTCTATTCTGCAAACTGGAATGTTCCTCCACCGAAAAAGCGTCGCGGAGCGCGTCCAACACTCTCGACACCCTGTCGGCAAACGTCGTCGCAAGAACAAGGTGCCCCGACCCAGCCGCTTCCACCGCGGCGCGAATGGCCTCCTTGTTGCGCAATTCGCCAATGACGATAAGGTCCGGCTTTTCGCGCTTCGCTTCAAAAATGCCTCTTTCAAAAGATTCCACATGAACAGGCACATGTTTTTGGCTCACTAAACAATTCGGCAAATTAAAAATATACTCCACTGGGTCTTCCAAACTCACCACATGCGACCCCGGATTAGCCAAACCAAACTCATGCACCAGCGCGGCCAGCGTTGTGGATTTTCCAGAACCCGTCGGCCCGCCGATGATCACCAACCCCGTCTTATTCCCGATAAAAGAATTAAATAAATTCGGCCTAAACCCTAAATCCGCCGCATGCGGCCCCTTCGCGCGCAAAACGCGGATATCAATCGCCATGCCTTGATAATTGCGGCTCTCGTGCCCTCGGAAACGATGCACCACGCCGGCCAATTCCGCCGAAAAAGCAAAATCCAATTCCCGTCCGCCGATGTTTAAATCTTGCTCGTCATTGATGGACTGCGTCTCCCTCACAAACATATCCAAGTCCATATGAGAAACCGGCTCGGTCATGTGCGGATGCGGCATCCAATTCCGATTAACATTCACCCACGGAATAGAACCGACTTGAAGCCGCATGTCCGTTACAAACGGCGTGAGATCAGGATAATCAAGGAATTTGGCAATGGCGGTCATAACTCACTTAGTCTTCACACCCTTTGTGCTCGGCGCAAGCATAACCGTCGAATTAGGTGAAAACGGCGCCGCGCTTTCTTCCATCTCCACCTCATCCCCTTCTTCCTGCTGCGGGCGCATAGGACGAGATGAACCCTGCGCAGGATTTTGATCAGGAAAACGCTGGCCCGGAAAAGTGGCAGGCACAGAAACAACCCCGCTTTGTGAAGAACCTTGCGGACGAACAACGCCCCTGTCTTGAAATGCATTACTCGGCTGTCGCTGCGAAGCCACCGCCTCCTGAAGAGAACGCAACTTATCCTCGCCCTGCACAAGCAAACGCTCCAGCTCCTTGACATCCTTCATTAAAGCATTGCGCTTTTGTTCGAGCTGATCCACCTCCGCCCGCATTTGAGCGACATACGGATCTTCCTCCCTGCTGCGAATCATCACCGCGTCGTCTCCCGGCGAAATATCAAACCAATCCAACCGCGCCAACGATTCCACCAACTCCTCCGAAGAAATACCCACAGGTTGAAGAGACACCTTGAGATCGCCTCCAGCCGCCTTAGCCGCCTTTTTTAAAACCGCCAACTCGCGCAAAAAAAGCCTCATCCTCTTCCTTGTCGTTTCCCCAGACGCCTGCTGCTCTTGTTCAGGAAAACCGGAATCCGCTTGAGCGGAATAAAATGGTTTTGATGAAGCAGACGAGGTTTCGTTCGTCTCTTCTTTCCTCCCGCTTGCGTCGTCAAAACTCCTTGCACGCGCCCCACACACCGCTAACGCCGCAAAAAATATGAAAAAAAAGATGCCTTTAAAAAATTTCATTGTTGAGGCGAAAGCTTAATCTGAATTTTACCATCTTTAGGCACAGGAATGCGCGCAGACGAGCCGCCCCACTGAACAAAAGCCTCTTGACCGTAAAACGTCACTTCAACCGGCATCTCACTCAACCGCCTCCACATTTCCAACTCCGCCCTCTCATCTTCCGACAAAGGCTCGCCCGAAACAGAAGAACTCACTTGAGGATCCAGCGTCACCGCCCTTAGCGTCTCATACTTGCGCGGCTGATTTTCAGCGCGTTCGTATGGCCAAGGCGACCCCTGCCAATAAACATTATTTTCATAAGGCCAATACGGATACGCCCAACGCGAGCCGCTCTCATACGGCTGATAACGATAAGGCCAATACACGCCTTGCAAATATCCTCCTTGATAAGAACCCGCTGCCCTGCCCGCCTGCCCTGACTGCGTCGAAGCCTGCGCAGGAGCTCCTGAAGGAGGATTCGCACTGCGAACATTCGGCGCATAAATAGGCGCCAACTCCGGCATTCTTCCGGAAGATTCAGGATAACGGATAGAATTAGTTTCAGGAGCTTCCGATCTCACCTCCATCCGCATGAAAGGCCCGCTATCCCTCGCCACATCGTCTTCCTCCGGAGTCGGAGCGGAAGTCAACCTCACAGTCTTAGACCGCTGCTGCGAACTACTCTGCGCAAAAACAGGGAAAGCAAAAAAACAAACAATAATAAAACCTAAAAAAGCGTTGCGCCCAAAACAGCGCCCCGTTAACACAACTTCCATCAAACTCCTTTTCGGCACAAAAATCTTTCTCCCTTATTTAGCTTAAATTTTCTTTTGCCATGTTTTAGATAAAAAGCTACATGATTTTAAGAGTCTGTCGCTGAAAAAGCCTTGTTGCCAAAGCGTCTGGTAGTGGGTCAGTTTGAAAACTTCGACTTTACTGGGCAACGAATCACCATAGGTCTGTTTAAGATAGCTAGTGCTGTGCGTCATTGCGAGCCGAGCGCAGCGAGGCGTGGCAAACCTGCCCCGACCTGTCGGGGTCTGCAGGACAGAGGCTTTCAGCAAAGCGAGCGCAACAAAGATCGCCACGCTCCTTACAGTCGCTCGCGATGACGATAGACTCTGTTTTACGCTGAACCAATGACGTTTATGAAACACCTCTAAAAAAATTCAAATTGACCCACTACCAAGCGTCTATACCCTAACACATCATTTTCAAACCATGCTCAAAAACATTTTCTTTGACCTAGACGGAACCTTAACAGACCCCCAAAAAGGCATTCTGCGCTCCATCCATTACGCCTTGCAAAAAATGGGCCATGAAGCCCCTCCAACTCAACAATTGCTCTGGTGCATCGGCCCTCCCTTGCGCGAAGTTTTCCGCCAACTTCTCCAAACCGAAGATCAAGCGCTCGTTGAACAAGCCGTCGCTTTCTACCGCGAACGATACTCCACCGTCGGCATGTTCGAAAACAAACCCTACAACGGCATCGAAGCCGCCCTCTCCCGCCTCCAAAGTGCGGGGTTTCAACTTTTCGTCTCCACCTCTAAACCAAGAGTCTACGCCAAACAAATTTTAGAACACTTCGGCCTCGCCCACCACTTCATCGCCATCCACGGCCCGGAACTGGACGGAACACACAACGATAAAGCCGAACTCATGCGCCACATTCTCATCCAACATGAACTTTCCCCTCGCGCCACAGCTGTCGTCGGCGATCGCATGCATGACATTCTCGCCGCCCAAAAAAATGCCCTCACCTCCATCGCGGTGAGCTACGGTTACGGCTCTTTGGAAGAGCTTCAAGACGCGCAACCCACTTACATCTGCAATAACCTCGAGGAACTCGTGTCCCGCATTTTTAACTTCTCCGATCCAAAACACAACACATCCCACGGCCAAGGCGTGCAACACGTTCATGATTTCTTTGCCGACAAAGCGAAATCTCCTTGTTAAAAATGATCTCGAAGGGTTACGTAGGCCTCTTCAGCGAGCCTTTCACAGAAAAACACATCCGCCAATGCGTGGCGTCATGGCTGAAGCGCTTTGAAAAGGTGGAACAAGTCTGCGGCGACCGAGGCGCGGTAACACTGGAAATAAAAGCAACAGACGACATTTTGATGAAGGAAACGCATCAACAATTTCGCGTTCTCGTGGGAATGGATTTCGCGTGGATTTATCTCACTAAAGACCATCACATCATGGAAACAACGGGATTGCCGTCCGAAAATATTTCCCTTTGTCTGGACGTTCTGCTGGACTTGCCCGGATTAAAGGAAATTATTGATCAAAAGAATGACAGCCGTCTTGATCAATTGGAAAAAGAAGGTTTGATGTAAAACGGATGTAAAATTTTGAGCCGAAAAAAAATTCTCATCTTCACCGCCAGCTTCGGCCACGGACACAACGCCGCCGCTTACAACCTCCAAGCGGGCATCGAGCGCATTGCCCAAAATCGCGCCGAAGTCAAAGTCCTTGATATTTTCACATCCCCCCTAAGCAAGTTCTGGCGCAAACTATATTTCCACGTCATTGATAAAACACCTTCCCTGTGGAAAGGTTTTTACTACATCCTCCATCACACACGCCTGTTTCAATCCAGCCTTTGGATGTTTCAGAGTTGCGCCCAACAACTCAAAACGCTCTTGCTCCAAGAGCAGCCCGACATCGTCTGTTGCACCTACCCCCTCTACACTCACTTTTTCCAACTCTTGCGCCGGCGCGGTCAACTCCCTCCTTTCCGAGAAATCACCATCATCACCGATTCCATTTCCATTAATTCCTTATGGTATCGAGGCGGAAGCGAGTTGCTCATCGTGCCCAACGAAGACACCGCCCGCGTGCTTCAACAAGCGAGTGTCCCGAACGAAAAAATCCGCCCGCTAGGCTTTCCCCTTCAACTTGATTTCACCTTTCCAGAAAAAACCCTCCCTCCTCCTTCGAGCGAAACTGGCGTCTCCATCCTCTACATCGTCAGCTCTCACAAACACCGCGCCAAAAAAGCTCTTCTCGAATTTCTCAAACACCCCAACTGGAACATCACGTTTCTCACCAACCGCGACCGCCGCTTGCTTCAGCAACTGGCGCGCCTCGCCAAAGGAAACGAACACCGAATCCATCTCATCGAATGGGCGAAAACCATGCCGCGCTTGTTGATGAACCACCACTTCGTCATCACCAAATCCGGCGGCGCGATCGTCCAAGAAGCCATCGCGGCCAAGTGCCCCATGATCATCAACCACATCGTCCCCAGCCACGAAGAAGGCAACTTCATTCTCCTCCAACAAAACCATTGCGGCGCGATGGCGCAGCAACCACGCGAGATAGCCGCTTGCATCGAATCCGCCCTCGACGACAACGCGCGCCTCTGGCATGCGTGGCAAAACAACATGGCCAAACTCGCCAAACCCGATTCTTCCCTGAAAATCGCAGAATTTTTATTAAGTTTATGAAATCTTATCGCAAAGAACTTTGGTTTGAAACGACTCAACGGCGCGCGTTCATCAACATCACACCACAAGTCGAAACCTGCTTAAGCGAAAGCAGCGTCCTCGAAGGCCTCCTTCTCTGCAACGCCATGCACATCACCGCGTCCGTGTTCATTAACGACAACGAATCAGGCCTGCACCAAGACTTTGAAACGTGGCTGGAAAAACTGGCTCCTGAACAACCCTATTCCCAATACCATCACAACACCGGCGAAGACAACGCCGACGCGCACCTCAAACGCACCGTCATGGGCCGCGAAGTCGTCGTCGCCGTCACCAACGGGAAACTCGACTTCGGCCCGTGGGAACAAATTTTCTACGGCGAATTCGACGGCAAACGACGGAAACGGGTTCTCGTAAAAATTATTGGAGAGTAAAAACTGCCTAAGCCGCCATAGCCATAGGAGGCTGGCCAACTTGAGCCTGCTTAGCTAATTCCTCACGCTTGTCGGCGGCTTGGACAACACCGTCGTAAGCATTGAGGGACGGGAAACCTTCAGGCGCACGACTTGATTTTCCTTTTCCACCCTGAACAACAGACAAAGCGGGCTTTTCTTGTTCTTGAGAAGCTTGCGGCTGAACCGAAGCAGGTGAGGGAGCAGGCTGGGGAGCGACCACCGGCGCGGGATGATTCATGACCATTTGCATGGGTTGCTGTTGATCTGGCTGTGGCCGCGCGGGTTGCTGTAGCCTCTCATCGCCGGCGGTTCCCATCTTCAAGCCAGTATGACGAGCGCTAAAGTGAGTATTAGAAGTGGACGGGCGAAACGAAGCAACATTTTCCCCCGCTGATTTCACGCTCTTTAAAAGGCCGTTCATGAGTCCTTTGTTCATAATTATCCTATACTACTCTTAAATGTGAATTTCCGCTTTTTCCGTCAAGGGCAGACATTCTCACGAAAAATTTGCAAAAGGACAACAAATGAAAACTCGACGCCAACGTTTGACCTGCTTATAAAATTTTTCCATGGATGATTTCAAAGACAAGCTCATGGTGGCGGTTCCCCTCGGAACAGCTCTTCTTCTTTTGACCATCGTCATGAGCGTCCTTTTATGGACGCAAAGCGCCAAACTGCGCGAAGTCAGCAACCAATTAAAAACTGCCCAAAAAAACTTCTCCAGCCAAACCGAAGAACAAACAACACTGTTATCATCTAAAGAAGAATCCCTTCAAGCCTTGAGCGAAGAAATCAAAAAACAAACCCAAGAAGTGGAAATTCTCAAAGAAAAACTCGCCTCTTCTCAAGAGGCAAGCCAAGAAAAAGGCCAATCTCTCGAAAACAACTTCGTTGAACAAAAACAACTGAACGAAGACGCCCTCGATCGCGTGAAAGCGATAGATACCTCTCTCAAAGTGCTGCGGACGCGCTGCAGTCGCTTAGAAGATGACGTGCACCAACTTAAAGGCCAAACCGCCGACCAAGACAGACAAACCGGAGCTCTCCGCGATCGCTTCACCCTTTTACAACGCGCATTAGGCATCTCGCTGACAGAGCAACAACAAGGCGCAGCCGAAGAAAGAATCGAGCCGACAAAGATCAATCCAAAACCGCGTTACCCCTCAAATTATCCTTCCAATCCCTACTAGAAACTCTTAACCCCTCGCCGTTGTGCCCTTGCGGCGGCGTTCATCATCAAGCTTGCGCAACGTATCCATCAAACGGTCGCGTTCCACATCGAGTTCTTGGCGCGTCATCTTGTTAAAATCTCCGCCACTCGCGCCGCGCGTGCGCGTGCGCAAGGAAAGCAATTTATTGTTGAGAGTTTCGTTGGACTTCTGCAATTCCGCCAAAGAAGCTTCCATCGCCGTCACTTGAGCCTTTGCTTCCGCCGCTTTTTTCTGCGCGTCCAGAGACTTTTCAGCCTGTATATGAGCCGTCTCGTTCAAATGTTGCATCTGAACAAGAATCGCCTTCCCCAATTCAGGGTGGAGCGGTTGAATCCAAAGTTGCGGCACACACTCTTTAGCTAAAGCAACGAGTTCAGAAGGAATTTCTCGAACAGCCCCCTGAAAAGACGTGGGCAACGTGGCAGAAGAAAGTTCAGGATGCCTCAAAAGAGGCATCATCTCCGACTCCTCCTTCACCCCGGCAAGGCAAGAGGGATACTCCGATTCAGGATACACCACAAAAGGCAGGGGAGCCGTGTCGAGAGCTTGAGCCACAGCCCGCTCCGCGCAGGAACGAAAAAGAACGCATGTGGAAACAAGAAGATAAACAAGGATAACAGAAGCTACAATCGGCAAAATGATGCTCAAAAAATAACCCTTCGCCGATGTTTCTAAAAAAATGGGGCTAACGGAAAGGGCTATCAAAAACACGCACCATGTGGAACAAACAGCAACAAATCGCTTAGAGCGGGTTATCCGAAAAGCGTGCGGCGTGAACCAACCTCCCAAACCAATGGGAACGCGCTTCATTCGGGGAAAATTCCCAATCTGCCAAAGGGCGAACCCATAAACAACAAGCTGCAACAAGCAAAGAACAGGAGCGAGAATGATATTCATGACAACGCAGCCAACCTTATAAGGCTGCGGTCTCCATCAATCCAGTAGAAAGCGTAGTGTCCCAATTTGAAAATGGATGTCCCCGTTTTCTACCCCGATCCCGTCGGGGAAAAACGGGAGATTGCTTCGCTTCCCTCGCTCGCAATGACAACGTCACACGTGTTGCATTTGTCATTGCGAGGAGCAGCAGCGACGAAGCAATCTCGGGTGCAGGGGAGGTTCTTTGATAAATACGGACAAGCTCTCGTTTCAAATGATGACACTACCGTAGAAAGCGATTACGAGCCAACTGGCGCGGCGATGAGCTTCGCCAACCTCTCCGAAGATTTTTCAAAAACATCCTTGTGCAGCGAATTGCCGTGAGCGTCCATCGTGACGATGACAAAAAAATCTTTCACCTGCAATTCCCAGATGGCTTCCGGACTTCCAAATTGTTCGAGAAAAACATTGCTCACTTTTTTAATCGCCTCCGCATACACCTGCGCCGCGCCGCCGATGGCGTGCAAATAAACGCAGCCATGCTCGCGGCACGCCTGCAGCGTTTTCTCCCCCATGCCGCCCTTGCCAATGACAGCGCGCAAACCGGAATCAGCGATGATTTTCCATTGATACGGCTCCTCGCGGATGGACGTCGTCGGCCCCGCCGCGCAACAACGGTAGCCGTTTCCTTCCTTCAGCATCACCGGCCCGCAATGATAAAGAACCCCGCCGCGCCAATCGCAAGGCAGCTTGCCCCCTTTAAAAAGATACTGGCACACCGCATCGCGCCCCGTGTAAATAACGCCGGAAAGCGAAACCGCGTCGCCGACATGAAGCGCGCGAACGGTCTCTTCTGAAAGGGGGACTTGAAGATTCTTCATGTGTTTTAATAGAGCCACTGCTCAATAGTTGAACCGTCCAGATTCATCACACATCCTTGACGGCGAAACGCCCAACACATGTAACTGACGCTGACAAAATAAGAACCCGGCAACCGATTCAGCGCGCCGATTTTTGTTCCCAGCAACGTCGCTTTCCCTCCAAAACCCATCGGGCCAATGCCCAACTGATTCGCCGTTGCCGTAATCTCCTTTTCCAACGCGGCCAACTCCGCCACGGGATTAACATCATCCAATTTCCGCAAGAGCTGTTTCTTAGACCACTCATAACTCGTGGCGCGGTCGCCCCCGATAGCCACGCCCAAAATGCCCGGCCCGCAGCCTTTGCCTTGAGCCTGAAGCACAGCGTCCAAAAGAACCTTGCGGCAACCATCCAAATCACGATTAGCCTTCAACCCGACGTTGGGCAAAGAATACTGCGCGCCCACATTCTCGCAGCCGCCGCCTTTGAGAATCAATCGCACTTCAAGTTGAGCTTCTTTCCATTGATGAAAATGAACCGACGGCGCGCCGGGGCCCACGTTAGTGCCGTCATTTTTGCCTGTCAACGAATCCACCGAATTTTGCCGCAGATAACCCTTCTTCGTCGCCTCGCGCACAGCGTCTTCGGCAGCGGCGACAAAATCTCCCTCATAAAGAGAAACCGGCGCCTTCACGTAAAACAAAATAGAGCCGGTGTCTTGGCAAATAGGCAGCGACTTTTTCTTCGCCATCTCAATGTTGCGCTGGATGATTTCCAACGCCTGCAACCCGACGGTGTTTCTCTCCTCTTCTTTTAAACTGTGCAGCAAAGCGCGCTGCACATCATCCGGCATTTCCACCGAAGCGCGGCGGATCAGTTCAATAAGATTATCCTTAAGACTTGCCATGAGCTAGAGCGCCACTTAGTAGCCGACTAATGACAGGAGAGCAACCCCAAAGGGCTTGATAATTTAACGAAACAATCATCAATCTTTAGGAACATCCCCTCTCCCCCGGCGTGAAAGAATTCCATCCCCGCCTAAAGCTTCCTCAGGTGCCTCAACAAGCTTTGTTCCTTCTCTCTTCGACCACAACGTCTTCTTATAAACTTTTTTAAGCTTATTTAATGAAACACCGAAAGTCTCTTTTCTAATTTTCTTGCCCTCTGAATAAAGGGACAAAAATTGCGCCACATTCTCCAAAGCTTTTTCCGAAAGGTTTTCCGGCCACCAATGCGCACGTGCCGCAACAGAAAGAAAATGTCTTCTGTCTCTGGAAATATTGCAACTCTTCTCAGCAGGATCCAAATCATAACCAAGACTAGCCCTCAATTCGTTTTCCAATAGACGCAGGGTGTCAAATAACAAACCCCACGGCGTAGTACTAAATTCCAACACTGCATCCCTCTCAGCTCTTGACGCTTCCTTATTTAAAAGGACACTAAATCTTCCTCGCGCATCTTCTATTTTTTCCGTGTAAAATCGCCTGTTCTCCTCCGATTCATTCGCATGAACGAATATCTGCCTCCAAGCCAAGTATTCTTCCTCACCTCCCTTCTTATCCCTAATAAGCTTCCATTGTTTAACAAAACCTTCAGCTTGTTCCTGAATCTCAGCTTTGCTCATGCTGCGCCAATGTGTCATCCTGACCTCTCGGCGTCAAGTAAAGGGCAAAGCTTTTTCAAGCTGGCGAAAAAGAGCGTCTCGCCTAAAAAAGAGGGATGTTTGCCAAAGAGCATCTCAAAACTTTATGGGGACAGGTGAGCTATTGTTGTTCCGCCGCCCTGTGGAGATTCCTGCTCAAGCTCGTCGCGCGCGTCCAAATCATCGGAACAGAAACCGCCCCGCGCGGGCCTTATTTAATGGTCGGCAACCACACCAGCCACTTTGATCCGCACACGCTTGCCTCATTTTATTCGCAACCAGTCAATTTCATGGCCGTGCGCGATTTGTTCACCCATCCTTTAACGCGACTATACTTCCGCTCTGTCAGCGCGTTTCCCGTGAACCGAAACGGAGTGGACGCCGAAGCAGTTCGGGAAGCTCTCCGCCGCCTGAAAGCGAGCCGCATTGTTGCCCTATTCCCCGAAGCCGGCATCCGGTCGGGAAAAAATTCCATTTTGGGAGAAGTAACTCCCTCCGAAGGCGCAGCCGCTCTCGCTCAAATGGCCGGAGTCAAAATGCGCGTGTGCCTCGTCATCGGATTGGATCAACTTTACGCATGGAAAAATCTCTTCCGCCGCCCGCGCGTTTTCATCCATTATGGCCCCATGCTGGAACTGGACTCTTCCCTCCCGCCCAAAGCCGCGCGAACAAAATTAAACGCCGAGATGGTCGAAACTTTCCGCGCGCTTTATCGCCAGTTCTTAAAACAAGCTCAACCTCCGCCGGAAATGCTGCCTTGCACGGCGCAAGAAAGATGGAGACGCGGACGATGATTCAAAAAACAAAACAAGGAGTAAAGCGAACATTAGCGCGGGTGGTGGACGGCGCGGCGTTCGGATTTATTCATGCGCTCCAGTTGCGCTCGAAAGCAGGCCAACACAGCCGCCGCGATTTTGAAGACTACGTCGTTCGCTGGCAAGGCGCGTCGCTGGAAGATTACTACGCCATTCCCAAAAATTTCTCTCACTTCGATTTGCCTGATTCAGGTCCCGCTCACTTTGAAACCGCTCACCCCACCGGTTGCGCAGAAAACGACTGCGTTCATCTCCGCGTCTGGCCCGGCACTAAGGGACGCCGCTCGCCCGCCATGATTCTCCTCCACAGCTTCATGTCCGTCAGCGACGTAGGCTACCGCCTCTGGGCGCGTCATCTCAACGACCTCGGCTGGACGGCGGTGTTCTTCGACCTCCCTTACCACTACCGCCGCAAACCAAAAGGCATCGTCAGCGGCGAAATTGCTTTAAGTTCCAATCTCATCCTCACCGCGGAAACGATTCGCCAAGGCGTGATTGACCTGCGCCGCCTGTGCCGCAGCTTGCAAGCGCGCGGCGCGCCTCACGTCGGCTGCTGGGCCACAAGCTACGGCGGCTGGCTGGCTTCGATGCTCTGCGTCACGGAAAAAACGCTGACAACCGCTTGGCTCAATTCTCCCATCGTGGACGTTAATCACGTCATCTGGTCGTCGCCAGCCGCATGCGTGATCAGAAGACAACTGCGCAAAAGAGACATTCACCGCCACATGGTCAAACCCCACCTGCGCTTAGTGTGCCCCACCTTTCATCATCCCCTCACACCGCCGCATCAAATCCTCCTGCTCGCGGGCTTGCTGGATCAAATCTCCCCCGCGCCCATCGTGCGCAATCTCCATCAAAAATGGACAGGCTCCCACTACGCCGAACTCTGGCAAGGACACATCGGTTACCAGATGATGCCCGCAAGCTGGCGTCTCGCCCGCGAAAAAATGCCCCAACTTTTCGCTTAAAAAATAAATCGTTTGCTTTAAACGATTTACAAAAATTCGTCTTCCAAAGACTTTACGTTCCCCCCTTCTTGTCACACTTATAATTATTACGTATATTTACATATAATGAAGGTGCAAAAAAATATGTTTCCTGACGCGGCATTTTATCGGCGGTTGAGCGCCTGCCAAGGCTATCTCCAGCTCGGCATGCCGAACGAAGCGTTGGAAGAACTCGACAGCCTGCCGGTGTCTCTTCAAAAACGCCCCGAAACCATGCATCTCCGCGCTTGGGTATTGATGAAGGAAAAAGAATGGACGCGCGCGCTGGAAGTCGCGGAAAACCTCTGCAAAATGTTTCCCTACGTGCCTGTGCCCTTCTTAGACGCGGCTTATTGCTTGCATGAACTGCACAAAACAAACGACGCGCGGGAAAAACTCCTCAAAGGCCCGCCTGAATTAAACCGTTACCCCACCTTCCACTACAACCTCGCTTGCTATGAAGCAAAACTAGGTCTGGTAGACTCCGCTCGCGGCCATTTGGAAAAAGCGATTTTGATGGATCCCCACTACCGCAGAGAAGCCTTGCACGATCCGGATCTCAAAATTTTGCAGGCGGAATAACCGCTCAACCACACCGTCATTGCGAGGAGACTTTGCGCTTCAAGCGAAAAGTCGACGCGGCAACCCCCCTGCGGGAAAAAGGGAAAACATTACCACTGATTTTACTCGCATACGCGCTTGATTCTTAGCCGTTCCTTGCCGATAGTGAGCGGCTTATGACCGCCCATCTCACCGACATCGCCATCGCTCAAGCGGCAAAGCTGCGTCCCATCGGGGATGTCGCGCTTGAAGCCGGGCTTGCGCCCGACGAAATTTTCCCTTACGGCTGCTTTAAAGCCAAAGTCAGTGAGAAAGCAATGTCTTGCCGCAAACCGCGTGGCAAACTTGTGCTGGTCACCGGCATCAACCCCACCGCGGCGGGCGAGGGCAAGTCCACCTGCACCATCGGCGTCAGCCAAGCCTTGCGGCGGCTTGGCAAAAAAGTCATCGTCTGCCTCCGCCAACCTTCCCTTGGCCCCGTGTTCGGCGTCAAAGGCGGCGCGGCGGGCGGCGGCTATTCGCAAGTCGTCCCGATGGAAGAAATCAATCTCCATTTCACAGGCGATTTTCATGCTGTCGCGGCGACGCATAATTTACTTTCCGCCATGACGGATAATCACGTCCATCACGGCAACGTTTTGGATATTCAAAAAATCGTCTGGCCGCGCACGGTGGATATGAACGACCGCGCGCTGCGCCATATCCGCGTGGGCATGGAAGGTAAAAGCGGAAAAGGCGGGCGCGACGAACGGTTCGTCATCGTCACCGCGAGCGAAATCATGGCCATCCTGTGCCTCGCCGAAAATTTAACGGATTTGGAAGAACGTCTGGGGCGCGTCATCGTCGGCTTCGACGGCAAGAACCGACCCGTTACCGCCGCCGACTTAAAAGCAAACGGCGCGATGACTCTCCTCCTCAAAGACGCTCTGCTGCCGAACCTCGTGCAAACGCTCGAAGGCGGCCCCGCGCTGGTGCACGGCGGGCCGTTCGCCAACATCGCCCACGGGTGCAACTCCATCGTCGCCACGAAACTGGGGTTAAGCTTGGCGGACATCGTGCTGACGGAGGCTGGTTTCGGCTCCGACCTCGGCGCGGAAAAATTTTTAGACATCAAATGCCGCATCGGAAATTTCCAACCGGAAGCCGTCATCATTGTCGCCACGGTTCGAGCATTGAAGCTGCACGGCGGTGTTCATAAACATGATTTGGCAAAACCGGACGTCCCCGCTCTCCAACGCGGTATCGTCAATCTCAAAGCGCATGTGGAAAACATGAGTCTGTTCAGCCTGCCCGTTATCGTCGCGCTCAACAAATTCACTTCCGACACTCAAGAAGAATTGGACTTCGTGCTCCGCGCTTGCAAAGAGTGGGGCGCGCGGGCGGCCTTGAGCGAAGGCTGGGCGCACGGCGGCAAAGGTTGCGAAGCTCTGGCAAAAGAATTGTTGGCCGTGTTGGAAGAAGGAAAATCTTCTTACCGTCCTCTTTATGACACATCGTTACCTATCCAGAAAAAAATCGGCGTCATCGCCTCAAAAATTTACGGCGCGGACGGCGTGGACTTCACCCCAGAAGCTCTTCACTCCATCCAACTCGCCGAATCCTGCGGCCTTGGCAAAACGCCCGTCTGCATCGCCAAAACACAATACTCCTTCACCGACGACCCGACCAAGCTTGGCAGACCGACCGGCTTTCGTCTCCGCATCCGCGATGTTAGTCTATCGGCAGGCGCAGGCTTCGTCGTCGCCCTCGCCGGCGAAATCATGACCATGCCCGGCCTCTCCAAACACCCCGCCGCAGAAAAAATCAAAGTGCATCCGGACGGGAAAATTGAAGGACTGTTTTAGCCTTTGACACTTCCGCGCGCCGCTTTATAAAATCCGCCAAATTAAGGAACTAAAGGATAGTTATGGAAAATGTTCTCAAAAGTGAAAAGGTCGCCGTTGAACGGAAAATGTTCTTTTTTGATTTGAAAGAAAATGAAAGAGGGCGGTTCCTGCGCATCACGGAAGATGTCAACGGGCGGCGCGACACGATTATCGTTCCCGTCAGCGGCTTGGGAGATTTCATTGGCGCGCTAAATAACATTAACGAATTTCAACAACCCTCCGCCGTCGCATAAAAAGCAGAAGCAAAGTCGCGGCCTATAGTGAAGTAACTTTACACTGATACCTATCTTCATTTTACGTCATTGCGAGCGAGGGCAGCGGGGGCGAAGCAACCTCCCTGCGGGCAAAAGGGAGTCCATCGTCAAATGACAAAGTTGTTACACTATAACGTGGGCGTGAAAATTCTCATCATCGGCGCGGGCTACATCGGCTTGCCGTTAGCTTGTTCCTTAAAAGAGCAGGGACACAAAGTCGCAGGTTGGGTTGCGTCCGAAACTTCCCGCGCGCGTCTTGAAGAAAAAGGATTGCAAACCATCTGCGCGGACGTCGCGGATGAAAAAGCTTGGGCGCAGTGCGACAAAAACTGGGACGCAGTGGTCTATTGCATTTCCTCCTCGCGCCAAGGATTGAAAGCATTCGCGGCCGTTCACCAACGCGGGCTTGAACTGGCCTTAAGCCACGGCGCGCCGCGCTTTCTCTACGTTTCTTCAACATCTGTTTATGGACAAAACGACGGCTCGGAAGTGAACGAAAATTTGCCAACTCATCCTACTTCTGAAAAAGGGAAAATTCTTTTGGAAGCGGAAGAGCGCGTGAAAAAATGCGGCGGCGTCATCGCGCGTTTGGCGGGCATTTACGGGCCGGAACGCGGTTTCTGGCTTCAGAAGATTCTATCCGGCGCGCCTGTGATAGAGGGTAACGGCGAGCGTTGGCTCAATCAAATCCACCGCGACGACGCAGCAG
>JAZDII010000009.1:0-10497 GCA_043805085.1 bacterium | reverse complement strand
GACATCTTCACCATGGGCGCGCGGCCCGTGGCGTTGCTGAATTCGCTTCGCTTCGGCCCGATTACAGAAAACACGCCGCAAGCGAAAACCAACCGCCGCCTTTTGGCGGGCGTGGTGAGCGGCATCGCGCACTACGGTAATTGCATCGGCGTTCCCACCGTCGGCGGCGAGGTGGATTTTGATTCTTCTTATAATGGCAATCCGCTGGTGAATGTTTTTTGCCTCGGCGTCTTGCGCCGCGATCAAATCCGCAAAGGCGCGGCGAAGGGCGTCGGCAATCCCGTCTTCTACGTCGGCTCGAAAACCGGACGCGACGGCCTTGCAGGAGCCGCCTTTGCGTCGCGCGATTTGACGGAAGCTTCCAAAGAAGACCGCCCCGCCGTTCAAGTGGGCGATCCGTTTATGGAAAAACTTTTGCTCGAAGCCTGCCTCGAACTTTTCGAACACCCCGAAGCCGTCGTCGGCGTGCAAGACATGGGCGCGGCGGGGCTCACCTGCTCGACGTGCGAGACGGCCAGCCGCGCGGGCACGGGCATGGAAATCGAGCTTTCCAAAGTCCCTCAACGCGAAACAGGCATGACGCCGTATGAAATCATGCTCTCGGAATCGCAGGAGCGCATGTTGATTATCGTTCGTAAAGGACAAGAAGCCGTCGTGCGTCGGATTTTTGAAAAATGGGACATTGACGCTGCGGAGATCGGCGTCGTCACGGACACCGGCAGGCTGGTGGTGAAAAACAACGATCAAATCATTGCGGACATCCCCGCGCGTCCTTTAGCCGATGAGGCGCCGGTCTATCGCCGCGAAGCGCGCGAACCTTCCGATTTTTCTGCGCAAAGTCAGTTTAACTTTGAAAAAGAAACAACCGAGCCGCGCGATTTAACGGAAGCATTGCCGCGTCTGTTGGCTATGCCCGGCATCGCGTCGAAACGCTGGATTTTTCGTCAATATGATCACATGGTGCGCACGGGCACGGTCATTCTTCCGGGAAGCGACGCCGCGGTGATCCGTATCCCAACAGACGACGGAAAAGACAAGTTCGTTGCCATGACGGTGGATTGCAACCAACGCTATTGCGCCCTTGATCCCTTTGAAGGAGCGAAAGCGGCGGTGGCGGAAGCGGCGCGCAATGTGACGATGACCGGCGCGCGTCCCCTCGCCGTCACGGATAACCTCAACTTCGGCAATCCTTACAACCCCGAAGTTTTCTGGCAACTGCGCCGCGCGGTGGAAGGCATCGCCGAAGCGTGCCGCGCCTTCGACATCCCCGTCACCGGCGGCAACGTCAGCCTCTACAACCAATCCCCTCAAGGCGCGGTAAACCCGACGCCCGTCATCGGCCTCGTCGGCCAAATCGCCGAGCCGCGCCACATCACGCGCCACGCTTTCCGCGACGACGGCGACGCGATTATTCTCGTCGGTCATCACGGACATGAAATGGGTGGCACGGCTTATTTAGAAGAAATTCACGGGCAGAAAAAAGGCGCGCCTCCGCGCGTTGATCTCGCGGCTGAAATGAAGTTTCAAGACGCCGTCCGTGAGTTGATTATTTCCGGCAAAATCCGTAGCGCGCATGATTTGAGTGAAGGCGGCTTGGCCGTCGCGTTGGCCGAATGTTGCTTCGGCGAAAAGCTGACGGGCGCGAGCGTGCGGCTGAATCCACCAACTGCGGCGCGGTTGGACGTCCTTCTCTTCAACGAGACTCAAAGCCGCGCCATTCTCACTACATCATCGGCTGACGCCGACGCGGTTGTCAGCTTTTTGCGAAAAAAAGGCGTCGAAGCGGAAAACATCGGCCTTGTTCATTCCGGCGAAAAACCGCAACTGGAAATTCGCTTAAGAGAAAAAACGCTGTCGTGGCCGGTTGCAGAACTGCAAAAAATTTACGAAGAAACTCTGCCTCGCCAGATGGAAGATTAAGAGCCTTTAACGGAAACACCTTCCGATACCAACGTTTGCCTGATTTCCTCCGCGTCCAATGCCGGACAAACGGCCAGAGCTTCGCTCAAATGATCCATCGGAGGAGTAGAAACGCCCATGAGACGGACGACATGCGTCGGATCTTCCAAAGGCGTCTGCTGCGGCTCCACAAAAAAAAGGGCGATGATGAAGAGAACGACTTGCGCGCCAATGGAAGCTGCCACAAAAGCAAAAGGCAAATAGTCCGCCGCCCAATAAACCGCCGACAAACCTTTGAGAGATTCAAGAAGCGAAGGAAAATAAGAAGAAACAGCCACAGCTTTCGCTTCACCCGCCAACCATAAAACCGCATAAACCGCCGCCAGCATGGCCAACGCCACCCATGCTTTTGCGCGCGAGCTTCCTTTTCTTCTTTTGGTCATTGCGATCTTCTTAAAAGCTCCACGTCCACGCCGTCGCGGATGTTGAGTTTATAGCCGTGCGCTTCCGCCGCGACGCGCAGCATATGAAGCGGATCGGTGTCGCGGAAGTAACCGTTCACCGTGCCTTTAACGCCCGGATTAAAAATGTAATTCAAGCCGGAACGCCGCGACATAGCGACGGCAAAATCGCTCAATGAAACGGAAATGACGCGATACTTGCTGTCCGAAGGTCTTTGAGAAATCAAAGCGGAGTCATAGGGATTAAGAGGGACAGAAACCGTCGGCACAAGATGAGGCGCTTCCAAGGAAATAAGGGGCACGGCCTCCGGCGGCGCAAAACGAATGGCGCTGGAAGACGGCAGCGGCGTGGCCGGCGCCATCATAATATTAATTGGCTCGTAAGACGTGAGAGGCATCGGCGGCGGCGTGACAAAGCGGGAATCCTCCTCCTGCATCGGCTGTCCAAATGAGGTAAGAGCGTTGTCTTCCGCAATCACTTGGACATTAGGCTGCGCCCATGCCACAGAAGCCATGCTCCAAAATAGGATGAAAATAAATTTTTTCATGGGCTGTTTTTTGCGGAATCCATGTCCGCGTCAGAAGGTTGAGGCGCAGGCAAAGGATAAACATACGTGGAATCATCCTTTGCCCATCCAAAAACAACGTGCGTGTCCGTGATCTGCCTGACATGAAAAAACGTTTTTTCGTTTTCTTTGACATTAACCACAAACGTGCCGCCGAGGGGGATGGGCACCGTGTCAATGATCACTTCGCGCCCGGGCCAAACGCCTTGGATAGCCAAGCGCGTCACAACTTTTCCAATTTTCCAGCCCGCTTGTTGAGGCCCGGAGGCTCCTTTTTTGGCGTCTTTTGACATAACCGGCGGCGGGTTCACCGGCAAACCAAAAGCGTCCAGCAAAACATCTGAAGGAATGACCGACACGGGAATATCTTTCAATACAGGCAATTCGCCCCTCTCTCCTTTCGGTTGGGCGTCTTCCGGTTCGATGCTGACCGAAGGCGATATTTTCACAAAAACATCCGGCGGTTCTTCCTCTGGCGCGCTTACTTCCTCTGCAGGAACATCAATATCAGGAAGAGGCGCATGCGTAGATTGGCCGCAAACAAGCGCCGGACACACTGCCATCACGAATAAAATGAAAACAATCTTATTCATCTCACGGACTATTAGGAGCTAAAGCTGGCGCGGGAGAAAGGCCTATGGGCGAATAAACCACGGTGATATTGAATTCTAAAATACCCCTGTCGGGAAGCGCTCGAATGCTCCACGCATCGGTAAAAACAGGCGCGCATTTTCTCAACCCCTGTCCCATCACGCCGATAATCGGCCCACTAAATCCCTCCACCGTCAACGTCTTGGCGCGGCACCCTTCCCCATAAAAAGCTGCAGGCGTCACATCAACATCTTTAGTCAATTGCAATCCTCGGCCGGAACTTGTTTTAAGATAAGTAAGAAAATCGTCTAACCTTCCTAACTGCGCGCGTTCTTCCAAATCCGGCAAAGCCGTGTCCAAAAATTTGGCTTCACCCTCCGCTTTTTTTAAATCCTCATCCAACGCCGCCAGCTCTTTACGGCATTGTTGTATCGCGTTATAAATGGCCAAACGATTTTGCAAGCTGGAATACAAAAAGCCAAATTCCAGAACGCAAGCAACTCCAATCACCAAAGCCAACAAAGCTGGCGCAATGTAACCAAAAAGAAGAACGGAAAAAAACGGCCTGCTCATTCAAAAGTCCCTACAAAAGAAAAATTCAAACCGCCTGACTTCGGGTCCACCGCATTGTCCTGCAAAGAAACCCTCACCCTTCGATCCGGCATGGCATCCTGCAACGCCTTTTCCTTCGAAACAATGTAGGCTTCGAGCATATCTAAATCAGGGTTTTCAGAAAACGCGCGCACGATGACTTCGCCCGTCATCGAATCGCTTTCATAGCTTGTTTGATAATCCACCGATTCAAAGCGGATGCCTTTCGCCGGAATTAAAAGCGGCGCGGCGATGGAATCTAAACATATCTTCTGATTAAAAAGGTTCACGGCGGTGACATACCGGTTGCGCCGCTGGTTATGCGCGGCCATTTCTTCTTTGCGCTCGGCCACTTGTTTTTTCAGCTCCTCCACCTCCGCCGCTCTCACTTTCCAATAAGGCCGCGTGACGGCATAAACAGTGAAAAGACCGAGGAACGCCGGAGCAAGAATGCAAACCGTGAAACAAAGAGCCTGCGCCACTTCAGAAAAGCGCGTCCACTTCGCCTCCGTAGGCGACAACCTGACCGCCGGCGCGTCTTTTTGCTCCCGATGAAAAGGAATGTTAAAACTCGCCATGCTTGCCTCCGTGAACGAGAGCTAAAGGAAAAAACGGCGACGGCTCGGCGGCCTGAAGCATTTTAAAAGACTGAACCAAGTGTTTCCTCTCCACAAGATGCATTCTCATGCCTTCTTTCGTGGACGCTTCCATGCAAAGCGCGTCCGCGTCTGCGGCGTCGGACGTCAAACTGATGAAATATATTTTCGTCTCCGGCAAAGCCTCAAAAACGCGCAGAACATCCTTCAAATCCTTGGTATCGCGCAACGCCGCGCGGCGGGAAATGTCCACCCCCGTCACTTCGGCATTGTAAAGTTTGAAGTAATAAACCCGTGCGGCGTCTATCATTCCCACAACGATTTGCTCATCCGCAAAAATGGAATGAAAGCGTTCCACCAACGCCTCCAGCGCAGCCAGAGGCCCCCAATAACAAGCCGCGTCCACGCCGAGAGGCAGAGCGTCTTGAATGCCCCTCCATGCGCCAAGCTTAATACCCACGCAATCCGCTTTCAGCTTGGAAACTCCGATGACGCGGTAAGCGTAATTGGCGTCAAGATGCAACGATTCCGGAGACGACTGCATCTTCAGATCAATCGCCTTCGCCGAAGAAAAGAGTTGATCCGAGCCGACGGGAATAATGTCATGCTTCACCATCTCCGGCCACAATGTGAAAACGGCGGAAAAACCGGGTTTAAGAAATTGGCTGGCGGCAATTTCATGCGTCGCCTTTGATAAAGAAGACTCATAGCCATCGGCCGGATAAGCGTGAACAAATCTAAAAGCGTTCATCGCCACCGTCGCCACAGAAATCGCCGTCGGGCTAACGTCAATGCGCAAATGATTGGGCGTGCGATTCGCCTCCACTTCCTGCTTCATTTCCCAAGTTTTGTGTTCCTTGGCGGCTCGCCGCGCTTCTCTGTAAGTGGCCCATAAACTCACGCGCGCATCATGGGTGAGGCTTTAAGAAAAAACAAGGAGAAGACTAACTTTAAAAAAATAACCTTCTTCTTTTTACGAAGCAGGATTTTCTTGCGGTTTTTGTCCCTCCGCAAGATGCGCTTGCGACGCTCTTTCCAGAGGGTTCATCGCCAAAGCGTTCTCATACACAGCCGTCGGGTTAGCCAGACATTCGTCAAAAGAACGTTTGATGCGCGTGCCGAGATACGTCGGCGAATCGGGAATATATTGCCGATCCCGCACCAAAGGAGAAATGCAATCTATATAATAGTAGCCAAGTTCTTGAGCAGGCTTTTTGAGTTTCACCAATTCCAACAAATCAAAAATCGTGCGCAATAATTCCGGCGTCGAAGGCGACTTGCGAACGTCCGGATGGCCGCGCAAACGGTTGGCGGTGTCAATGACAGACATGCACGCTTCATCGCTTAAATAAGGAATTTTTTGGCGGAAAATAGCCATCTCCACTTCCGGCACAGGCCAGCGCATTTGAACGGGGCGGCACCGCCGGATGAGGGGGTTCTGCGCCTCGCGTTCATCATTTTTGGTGATAACGACGATGAGATTAGCGCGGTCGGCGACAAACTCGCCCAACTGCGGCACCAGAAGACTTCCTTCATTAAGAAAGGTGAGAAGAAAGCTGTCCACACGCGGCTCGGCTTTATCCAATTCATCCAAAAGTAAAACAACTTTTTCCGTTTTAGAAAGCGTCATGGCGTTCAGCAACACCCCGTGCGTGCGCTCCCCGTGCGTGCCGAGAGCAAGATCGAGAATCAAATCTTCCCGCCCGCAACCGGGGAAAAACTGAAATTGAATCAACTTCGCCTTCAATTGCCATGAAATGTATTTTGCAAGAAACGTCTTGCCGCAGCCGGGCGGGCCGTCAAGAAGAAGCGCGGAAAGGTATTCCGCCTTGCCCATGTCGCGGATAGCGGCTTCCGCCTTATAAATGGCGATGGGGTCTGTGGCGATGTAGTTATCCATGATGCGCCCCCCATCATAAAACATCTTTTTGCCAAACGCCAAGGAGAAGTCGCTATCTCCACCTCACAATTTTATGCGATCTTTCTTCTTTCTATCTCTCTACTTTCCTGAGAATGCTCGCCAGTATATTCTGGTAAAGTAGTCTCTATTTCCACTCCCTGTTCTTTCAGCCATGTAATAATGCTAAGCATATCTTCATCCTTGGGAGGCCATTTTATCCCCAATTCAGTTTCCATACGACACCACCGGAACGCCATAAGAGCCTCAGGTTTTTCCGGCTCTCTTTGCCGCATTTCAAGATCTCGAGACGGCGCTTGCAACATCTCTCTCAATTCTGCGCCTCCAAAATATTTCTTCACTTAAAACCTCCTTATTTATTTCCGTAAGTTTATCTGTGATCTTCGTGTTTTACCGTCAAGTGAACAACCCCATCTTTTCTATACTTCAAAAAACTGTGTCGCATTCATAAGGATATAGTATTCCGCTCTTGCCAAACGCTACCGCATTGTTTATCCCCCTTTAGAAGCAACCTCTTATGCCTCGTCTAACGCAGAAAAACTTGAGAAACGAGGTCGGGCGATGGGTCTCTTGCGGCATCATTCACCCGGCTCAAGGAAAGGAAATTCTGAAGCACTACCCAGCCGAGGGACGCAATTATTGGCTTCTGTCGCTTGCCATCATCGGCGGCATTCTTTTGCTCAACGGCATCATTTTGATCATCGCCAGCAACTGGCAAGACATTCCGTCTTTTATAAAAATAGGAGGAACGCTGCTATTATTAGCCAGCTCTTTTAGCCTCGGCGTGGAAAGCCAGCGTTTAGGACGCGGGCGCGGCTGGTGGGAAACGAGCTACCTGTTGGCTTCCGTTTTGCCGCTTTTGGGATTGATGCTGATCAGCCAAATTTTCCACGTCCAAGGCAACCCAACTAACCTGTTTCTCATTTGGACGATCGCTATCGCGCCGCTTCCTTGGCTGACGCGCAGCGTGTCAACGTTTGTCATTTTCTTAATAGCAATCATGACGACGTTAGGCTGTCTCCTTGCCGATGGCTTGTTTGGTTGGGTTCCTGAAGAGTTGGTTGATCTCCCTGAATTTTTCCTCTCCGCGTATTTAATCTTCGGCCTTGTCTGCGCGTGGGCATCGCAAAGCTGGATCAAATTGGAAGAACAAACACTGCGCAACGTGGGCGAGTTTTGGGGATTTCTCACCGCCTCTTTTTCCATCTACATTTTGGGTTTCGTTGTGAAAGAAACATGGTTTCTGATCTGGGCGCTGCTTTTTTTCTGGTCTCTGGAGTTAATCTATCGCGGCTACTTCCGGGGACGAGTCCATCAGGTTAATTTGGGATTCGTCCTCGTGGGACTGTCCATTTTATCAACCAGCTTTAGATTGTTGGGAACGATGTTCGAAACGGGCGTAATGTTCATCGCCGCAGGTGCGCTAACCCTCGGTTGCGCAATCGGGTTGAACCATGTGCGCCGCCGCGTGATTAAAAAAATCAAATGAAACGCAACCTGCTTTACGCCCTTTTATGCCTGCAAATCGTTGGATTAGCGGTGCTTTACGGTTTCTACGCCGCTGGGTTATCAAGTCCGTCTTACTTATTGGAAACGGAACCGGTTGATCCGCGAGATTACTTTCGCGGCGATTACATCATTCTGAATTACAAAATCAGCCGTTTGCCGGAACATCAAAAAAATTCTCATTTTAGGGAAAACCAAAATGTTGATGTAACGCTTAAAAAAACGGGCGATTTCTGGGTTATTCGCAATGTGACTGATTCCATGCCGCCAACAAAAGACTTTCCCGTTTTGCGCGCGCGTTTATCCGGCGACACCCTTCTTTACGACATTGAAAAATACTTTGTGCCCGAAGGAGAAGGCAATCCCCGTGGAAAAATCACTGTCGCCATTGTCATTCGCCCCGACGGCCAAGCCCAAATCAAGCAGCTCTACAACGACGGCAAACCGTGGCCGTGAAAGCTACTTCTTCTTAAGCCGCTTCAAGAACTGTTCCAACCGCTCCACGGCGATTTTGATCTGTTCCATGCCCGTGGCGTAGCTGCAGCGCACAAAACCCTCGCCGCTTGGCCCAAACGCGGGACCCGGCACGACGGCGACTTTTTCCTCTTCCAGAAGTTTCATCGAAAATTCGCGGCTGGTAAGACCGGTGGATTCGATGTTCGGAAAAAGATAAAACGCGCCCTTCGGCTCAAGGCACGGCAAGCCGAGGCGATTGAAATGATGCACGAGGAAATTGCGGCGCAGTTTGTATTGCTCGCGCATTTTACGCATGGGTTCCTCGCCATTGCGCAACGCTTCCACCGCCGCTTCTTGACTGATAATAGACGCGCACATCATGGAATACTGATGCACCTTCATCATCGCCTCTATCAACTCCGGCGTGGAGCAAGCGTAGCCGATGCGAAAACCCGTCATGGCAAATGCCTTGCTGAAACCGTGCAGAAAAATCGTCCGCTCCTTTATCCCCGACAAGCTGGCGATGGAGTGATGCTCTACGTCGTAGCTTAGCTCGGAATAAATCTCGTCCGTGAGAACAAGCAAATCGTGCTCGATGCAAAGCCGCGCGATTTTTTCCTGTTCCTCCCTCGGCAGCACCGCGCCGGTCGGATTGGTGGGAAAATTCAGCAAGAGCGCTTTTGTTCGCGGCGTGATGCGCGCGGCAATGTCCTGCGCCCTCAACGCAAAACCGTCCTTGACGCGCGTGGCAACGGGCACGGCCTTGCCGTGAGCCAGCACAATGCCCGGATGGTAAGAAACAAAACATGGTTCGTGATAAATCACCTCGTCACCCGGATTCAGGATCGCGCGCAAGGCAATATCAAGAGCTTCCGAAACGCCGACGGCCACGAGGATTTCCGTTTTGGGATCGTAAGAAATGTGAAAGTTTTTTTCGACGTAGCGCGAAATTTCTTTGCGCAACGTCGGCGTGCCGAGATTGGACGTGTAACTCGTCTTGCCCTTTTCCAGAGCGTAAATAGCGGCTTCGCGAATGTGCCACGGCGTCACGAAATCCGGTTCGCCGATGCCAAGGGAAATGACATCCTGCATGGATTGCACGATTTCAAAAAAATCGCGGATGCCGGAGCGCGGCAAATCTTTCACATGCTCCGCAACGTAATTTTTAACGGACGAAACCGAAGAGGGTTCGACGCTGGAACGCAGAGAATTGCGCGGAGCAAGGGTTTTCATGGCGCATCAGGGCGAGACTTTAAGCCGCTCGCCTTCCTCGTCTTGCAGGAACAGCGTCCCGCGCTCTTTGTAAGATTTGAGCATAAAATGCGTCGCTGTGGAAAGAACGCCCGCAATGGTGGACAGCTTCTCTGAAACAAAACGGGCGACTTGCTTCAAATCAGGCCCGTCCACAAGAACAAGCAAATCATACGCGCCGCTCATGAGATAGCAGGACTGCACTTCCTCGTATTTAGCGATGCGCGAAGCAATGCGGTCGAACCCGCCCTCGCGCTCCGGCGTGATTTTGACTTCGATAATGGCGCGAACGAGATCGCGGTTGGCTTTTTCGTTATCAATAATTGCCTTATAACCGAGAATCACCCTGTCCGCCTCGTATTGGCGGATCAAGCGGCGCACTTCATCCACAGGCTTTTGAACCATCTGCGCGATGGTTTCCGGCGCGGTGAAAGCGTTATCTTCCAGAATGTCTAAAATAGGGTGCATAGGGCAATGCTAGGCAGTTTAGCGCAACTCAAAAGCAAAAAATACCATCCATCCTTTATGGCAAAGGACGCAGCGGGCTTTTTACTTTGCGGGAAGCGCAGAGTCCTACGGAACAAGAAAAATCTTGCCCGTGTAAGGACATTTCACCTGCGCGCCTGAAGACATGCCGCTCACGTCCACCAAACCTGCGTGTG
>JAZDII010000008.1:0-2581 GCA_043805085.1 bacterium | reverse complement strand
GCCGTCAGAAATGGCCATGCTAGTTAGAGAAACAGAACAGGCATGGAAATCCCTTGGTGAAATCTGCTACGGTTGCAGTGAGCGGGAGAAAAAATCGCTCCAATTCCGCCGCTCTCTTTATGTGACGCAAGAGATGAAAGCCGGAGAAGCGTTCACCGAACTTAACATCCGCAGCATTCGCCCGGGCCTCGGCTTGCCGCCTAAATACCTCTCCATTGTCCTCGGCAGAAAAGCGAAAACGAATTTACCCAAAGGAACGCCGTTGAGTTGGGACATCATCGCATGAAGCGAGACGTTGTCCTCTTTATTCAAAAGCGGACGGGCAAATCAGGCGCGCCCGCCGCTCTTCTGCGCTTGCTCGCGCAAAAATCCATCGCCTCATTAAACCCCGTTCTTCTTGCTGAAAAAGAAGGTTGGTTGACTCAACAATGCGCTGAAAAAGGCGTTCCCTACTTGCTCCAGCCGTTCCCCAGTTCTCGTTCGTGGGCGGGAAAACTTTGGCTTAATCGCGCTTTTGCGCGGCGCGTTGTGAAAATGCTCTCGCAACAAAATTCCCGCGCACGGCTCATCGTCGGCAATGACCACCTCGAAGGCATCCTTGCCCGCGAGCTTGGCAAAGCCGCCGCCGCGCCGACCGCGATGTTTCTTCGCTCTTCTCAAACCACGCGCAAAGATTATTTCAAATACCAATGCCACAAGGCTGACCTCATTTACACCGTCGGCGATGACCTGCGCCGCCGCGTTCTCTCTTGGCATCCCGCGTCTCAAGCCAAACTGCTCGACGACGGATTGGTGGAAGAAGATTTTTCGCCGCCCAAGCCCAAAGCGGCGGCTTTTCCGCAGCGCATTCTCGTTGTTGGAACAGAAGGGCAGCATAAAGGCTGGCAGGACTTCGCCGCGGCGGTGGAACTTCTGGAAAGCGATTCGCATTTTCCCGCGCTTGATTTTGATTTCACGGGCCAGCCTCCCGCCTCGCCGCGCCGTTGCAAGTTTCACGGCGTTGGACGCCATGAAAATTTCCGCGAAGTTGTGAGGCGTTACGATCTTGTGATCCACCCTTCCCGCATGGAATCCTTTGGCCTTGCAATGGCGGAAATCCTTGCGGCTGGCGTTCCGCTCCTGTGCAGCCGCGTGGGCGTGATTGAAAAAATTCAAAAAAACCCGCTTCTCCTTTTTGAGCCAAACAATCCTCGCGATATGGCAAAAAAAATTCGTCATCTCCGGCTGCATTGGCCGGAAATCAATTTTGAATTGGAAGCCTGCCAAGAACGCTTGCGGCTTGATTTTGCCGCGGACAAAATCGCCTCTCAACTTGCCGATGATTTTTCTCAACTTCTCCAACGTGTCGGTAGTGTCCTAAATTGAAAATGGAAGCCCCATTTTCTACGCGCTCCCGCTCGGAAAATGGGAGATTGCTTCGCTTCCTTGCTCGCAATGACAATTGCTATACGTATTGCATTTGTCATTGCGAGGAGCAGAGCGACGAAGCAATCTCGGGCGCAGGGGAGGTTTTTTAATAAATAGGTAATTTTTCGTCAAATTAGGACACTACCAACGCGCCATTCCATGAAATTTTTGCTCATCAAACTCAATCACCTCGGCGACACGCTTCTTCTCACGCCGACGATCCGTTTTCTTCGGGAAACCTATCCCGACGCCGTCATTGACGTCATGGTGCGGCGCGGCTGCGAAACCGTTTTGGAAGGCAACCCCGACATCTCGCGCCTCATCGCCATCGGACGCTCCGTCAATACAGCTACTCCCGTCAATCGCCTCCGCGAAGGATGGAGCCGATTCCAATACATCCTCACCCAAGGCTATGATTTCGCCTTCGATCTCTCCCATTCCGACCGCGCCAAGCTTTGGACACTCCTTTCAAGAGCCAAATACCGCGCCATTAACGACGCCTATCACAGCGTCGGTTGGAAACGGCTTTTGTTTAACCGCTTTTCCTATTTTCAATGGGGACGGGAACACCAAGTCCTGCGCGATTTCCGCACTGTGACCGACGCGCTGAAAGTCAACGCCACCCCCGGCCCGTTGGTCTTGTTCCCTCGCGCGAATGAAAGCTCCCTCAAAGAACGCTTTTCCTTCCTGCAATCCGGTCGTCCTTACGCCATCATTCATCCCACAAGCCGTTGGGCTTATAAACAATGGCTGCCGGAACGCTGGGCGGCCGTCGCCGACCGGCTGGCCGAGCGCATGGAAGTCGTCTTTACTTCCGGCCCAAATGAGCGTGAAATAGGGCATGTGCGAGCCATCCTCCACCTCACCAAAAAACCGTGCTTCTTCACGGAAGGGAAGACGACGCTTCACGAGCTGGCGTTGCTGATTCAAAAAGCGCGCCTCTTTGCGGGCGTGGACACGGTAGCCATGCACATCGCCGCCGCCATGCAAACGCCCATCATCGCCCTTTTTGGCCCTTCATCGGAATGGAGCTGGCGGCCTTGGCAATGCCCGCACGAGCTTGCCCTCGGCGAATGTTCCTGCAAAAAAACGCGCCACTTTATCTGCGACAAAAACAAGCCCTACCCTTGCATGGAATCTATCTCTGTGGCAGATGTTTGCGCAAAAATGGAGC
>JAZDII010000007.1:0-3324 GCA_043805085.1 bacterium | reverse complement strand
GCCGGCTTCGAAGAGAATGAGCATGTCAGGCGCGATAGTCTTCTGCGCAAGCATCGCCGCGGCGCAGGGGGCGCCGGTTCCAACCACCGCAGAGCAGCCGTTTTCCATAAACCGCGCCGCCGTGCAAATCATGAGCTCCATTGAATTGTAGTCAGCCATTTATTCCTCCACTTCCAGCAGGAATTCCTTCCGGCGCAATTCCTGCATTTTCGGAAGGCCGCCGTTGCGTTCGATGTAGTCGTTGTGATCGCGGCAGGAGTAAATGTTGCGCTCGAGGAACTCCCTGAATTTTGCCTCGTCCTTTTCGACTGTGAGCCATTCCTTGAGATGCGCCTCGTCCGAAAAATATTCGAACGGCATGTTGCCCGGGTAGCTGCCAAACGGCACTTCGCAGACGGCATCGACGCAGAAGTATGGAATCATCGCAAGATGCGGATCGTTGCGAAAAACTTCGGTGTCCACAAGGCGCTCGCAGGTGATGACGACGTGTTTTGAAGCGCGGGCGAGATCTTCGTCGATGACCGTGACGCCCTTGAAATGCGCGTTGCCGAAGCGGTCTGCTTCGTGAACGTGGATGACCGAAACGTCCGGATAAAGCGCGGGGCAGGTGGCGAATTTTTTGCCGGTGTAGGGGCATTCGATCACCTTCGAGGCGCTCCATTGCAGCGAATCTGCGCCGAGGCTCTGCCGCCCGATCATGAACGGAATGCCGAGCGCCGCGGCCTTGATGCGCCACGCAAGCGTTGCGTTCGTCCATTCGGTGATTTTGACCTTGCCGCTTTCCATGAATCGGCGGGCGTTTGCGGAGACGCCGCGCGCCTCAAGGCCGATGACGTAAGAGATATCGACGCGGTCCAGCACTTCGCCCGCGGCGAGGACTTCAAAGTCGTGAGTGGAGCAGTGGCCGAAAAGTCCAAGATTTTTGCGCTTCTGCCGCAGGATTTCGTGGAGGACGGCGGTGGGGATGCGAACGCCGCCAAACCCGCCGATTGCGATGTAGTCGCCGTCGTGTATGAACTTCGCGGCGGCGTCTTTGACGGTCATGACTTTGTCGGTGAGCGATCGGTTTTTCTTCCGGAAATGTTCGCGCGCAACATCGGGATCGGGGTTTGAGAAAAGCTCGCCCCGGCCTTCTGACACAGTCTTCATGCGGCCTCCAAGTGGCTGATGTATCAAGGTTTTCTAGATGATGCGCGGTGGTAAATCAAGGGAAAGTTGGGTAATTTGCTGATTTGGCGGAGCAAAGCGGTCAATTGACTTTGCAAAGTCCCATTAGTGCTGCGGGTAGGTTCAAGTCGCCTGTTGTCATGACAAAATTTGTGGCAATATCGCCCTTGTCGTGCTGGATGATCTTGCCGGTTTCCTTACCTTCTACGGAAGACATTAAGATTGTGCGCCAGGGTTGCGCGTTTCTGAAAAGATCAATTTTGAGCCAGGGCATGTCAAGATTAAGCTCGGCGTCAGGTCTGTCGTAGATTTGCGTATATTCAATTTTTTCAAGGATGTGCGCAAGGCTTTCAAAAGTGCCCTTTTCGGTCTCAATTTTTTTGCCGCCAAATTTACATGTGACTATCGATTTTTGCGGCAGTTTCTGAATTTCAGCGTCAACGGACAAACCCTGGTCCAGAAGTTCGAATTTTATCGAAGATAGGGTTGGCAGTGAGGATTTTAAGAATTTGTGATCCTCCCACTGAAAATTTTCCTGGTCCACGAATTCGATCAGCGAGGTGTCTGCAAGCACATAGACTGTCTTTGGCGGCAGTTCCTTCGACGCATAGAGATATCTGCTTGCCCTGTTTGCCTTGCCGATGAACACCACTATGTCTGACATTCCCTTCCTTCCAAATTTAATAGAAGCCGTTGGCTTATCGAGGCCATAAAGAGAAGGATCGACATTTTCATCTTTATGAAAAGACTTTATTATTAACTCGCCATGCGTTTTGCTTAAGACATCGCCGATTGCGTTTGGACTTGCGACGGTGCCGTCGGCAAGAAACCAGAGGCCGGCTTCATTTTTTGACGCCTGAAATTTGCCATGTCTGTTTTCGATTTCCAGCGAGTCGGAAGTTCTTACGTCCCAGCCGCTGACAAACCGGTCACGAAAATATTCAGCGACATCATTAGGGTTGAAACGAATTGAAAGAATGAAAAACGCAAGCGCAACAAGAAGGATCAATATGCCTGTTTTCATGACTTATAACTTTCTCCAGAGCATAAAGAGGCCGCTGAAACACAGGCCGGGCACGATAAACAGAAGAATGATTTTTACCCACGGTAGATAACTTAATGGCATGTCAATTAATTCGCTGCTCGTTGCCACAGTGGACATGAGCGCCAGACCTTCTTTTTCTCCCAACGTCCAAAAAATGCATTTCAAAATCAGTTGTCTGTTCGATCCATAATCAATCAAACGATTGCGCGCGAACTGAGAGTCGCCCAAAAGAACAAGTTTATTTTTGCCATTGTTGGTGGCGGCGGCAAGCAGAAACGGACTTAAAATTTCGCTAGATTTTTTTTCGCCGATTTCGGCAAGTTTGTCGAAACGAAGAGAATATAGAATTGGATAAATATTGGGCCGCTCCGGGGCGATGAGTGCAACTGGATTTTCAAAAAGGACGTATGTTAGATTCTTGGTTATGTAAGGCAGCGGATTTTCAATTTCATTGAAATTATTCGTGAGTATTTCTTTGCTTGAAAGGTTGAGCCTTTTCTCTTCCCTTGGGCGATAGACCGTTTCCGGCGCAGGCATAATGTTTGTGCGAGCAGAGAACCAGTTTGACGATATGCTTTCGATCATTTCTGGTTCAAGCAGAAAGATGAAGTTTTTTCCGGTGTCCAGCATTGTGCCTATGAAATCCCACTCGGCCGAAAGAAGTGGCTTGTCAACGCCGCCGACAACAATAACATTGCAGGAGTCGAATGCCGGAAGGTTGTCTTGTAGTGGACTGACGTTTTTCCATTTTATTCCGATTCTTTCCAGATTTCCGGCAAGAGCTGAGAATCCCTCGGAACCCTCATCCATGGGATTGAGACTGTTTTGAGATGTGAAAAAACAAACTTCCTTCTGCTGTTGCTCGTAAAGATAAGTTAAGCCCTCTGCTATGTATTTCAAAGATAAAGACGGAACCTTTAAAAACCGATCCCCCATTTCCAGAAAAGTGTTGCCATATTCCTCAACACCATATTTTTCAGCAATATCCGGCCGTATGTCAGGATCATAATTTTGAAAACGGACGCCCGGGATGATTTTCTCAAGTCTTTTTTGAAATTGATCGGTGTCCCGAAGATCTGGATCAAAAGAAGTGACGCTGATTGGAAGGTTGA
>JAZDII010000006.1:0-3113 GCA_043805085.1 bacterium | reverse complement strand
AGGGAGACGGGGTGATCTACGTTATGGTGAATGGAGAAAGGCATTTGCGTGTTGCCGCCATAGACGGAACTGGAGGAGGCATAGACGAGGTGGCGGACGCGGTGATGGCGGCAGCCTTCCAGAATGTTTAGAAAGCCTATGAGATTGCTGTCCACGTAAGTGTGAGGATTTTTGATGGAATATCGCACGCCGGCTTGGGCGGCGAGGTGAACGACGCGGTCAAATTTTCCGTCGGCGAACACTTGTTCCATCGCAGGGCGGTCTTCCAGCGAAGCTTTGACGAAGGAAAACTGCGGATACGGGCGTAAAAGGGCGAGACGCGCTTGCTTGAGCGTGGGGTCGTAATAATCGTTCACACTATCCAAGCCGACGACGCTTTCGCCTTGTTCCAAAAGGCGGCGCGCGACGTGGAATCCAATGAAACCGGCTGTTCCTGTGACGAGATAACGCATCGAACTAGTTTCTCATGGAGACCTTTAAAAGGCAAGATAGCTAAAAGGGGGGGGGCCTCATTTAAGCGCTGACGATAGACCCTCTTACTCTCTGTTCACAAATTAATGAAGCTTACAGCGTCGCTAAAATTCAAATCGCCACACTACCAAAGTTGCGCATTGATTGTTCAGGGGTTGCGCTCCATAGTGAGATGCTATGCTTTCATTTCTTAGCCAAAAACTTCGTTTTTTGTTGGTTTTCGTTCTGATTATCATCGGCGTTTCGTTTATTTTCTTCGGATCATGGACGCCAAGTGGCGGTGTGCGCGGTAGCGGCGTTTTTGGGGTGGTCGAGGGTCGCAAAATCAGCCAAGATGAATTTGCCGCCGCGGAAAGGGCGACGCAGGTGGCTCATACGTTTTATACGGGGCGTGTTCTTGATTTAAAATCGCGCCATGAAGCTTACTTAGCCAGCCATGCGTGGAGTCGGTTGGTGGCGTTGGAAGCGGCCCGGCAGGCGGGCATTTCCATTACGGATCAGCAAGCGGTGGATGCGATTCGGGAAAATCCTCTTTTTCAAGAGGACGGAAAATACGCGACGGAAAAGTTGCAGCAGTTTTTTGAATATTTTCTTACGCCGCAAGGCGTCACATCGGAGCGATTTCAGGAAATTGTCAGGGAAGAGCTGGCCGTCCGCACGTTTTTGGAAGGGCTTGAAAGCTCGGCGGTGGTGATGCCGGCGGAAATCGAAGAAGCGATGAATCGCCAATGGGGAGCGGCAAAAGTTTCTGTTGTGCGGTTCACCTTAGAGGAAGCGCGGCGATCTCTGAAGCCATCCGACGAAGAGTTGGAGGCGTTTTATAAGGAACACGCTGCTTCCTATGTCACTCCAGAGCGGCGCAAGGTGGAATTTGTCGAATTTAAATTGGACGAAAAAACATCGGGAGACAAACGCGCGGAGGCATTGTCCAAGCTGGGAGAAAAGGCTTTTGATTTCACGGATAAGTTTCTCAATGTTGAAAGCGGCGCGGCGCTTCCGGATTTCAAAAAGACGGCAACGGATGCCGGTTTAACTCTTCAAGCTTCCGATTGGATTTTGCAGGAAAATTCTTCTTTGCCGCAGCTTCAAAAACCTGAATTAGCGCGCGTGGTGTTTGAGTTGACGGCGGAGAATCCTGTGACGGATTACTTGCCGATGCCGGACGGGTTTGTTGTTTTTCATCTATTGGAAGTTCAGCCTAGCCAGCCGCTTCCTTTTCAAGAAATTGTCACGCGCGTGCGCGAGGATTTTGTCCAACAACGCGCGGTTCAGTTGACGCAGGAACAGGCGTCGGCGTTTTGTGAGGCGGCGCGTAAAAAATTAGCTGAAGGGGAATCTTGGGATAAGGCGGTGGGCGCATTAGGTCGGCAAGCGGCGGGCCTGCCTCCGTTTGTTCCCGCCGAAAAAAATCAGTTAAAGGCGGAGGACGCCGATACGATCAGTGTTCTTGCTCCAAGGCTTGCCGTTGGCCAAGTCAGCTCTTTTGAACCGACGGAGAAGGGCGGTCTGGTGGTTTATTTGGAAAGCCGCACGCCGCCTTCTGCGGAGAAGAAGAAGGAGCTTGCGCCGAAGGTTGAAGAATATTTACTCGAAATGCGCCGCGAACAGATTGTAGAGGAATGGTTGGATTCGCGTTTGAACAGCCCGCAAACAAGGTTGCCCGCCGGCTTTTCGGAAAAATTTGCTCAAGAATAAAGGGGAAGAGAGGCTCGCTGGAGCCGATGTTTTTTATATGGGATCATCTTTTATCAATTTAACGCGAGGCAATGAGATCGGGGCGAATAGCTATTATTTGGAATTCGACGGCGAGGGGATTGTCTTGGACGCCGGCATGCACCCGAAGCTCGATGGTTACGCAGCTTTACCCGATTTTTCCAAGATAGACGGGCGCAAGGTGGAGGCGGCTTTTGTCAGCCACGCGCATCATGATCACATCGGCTCGCTTCCTTTGCTGATGCGGCGGCATCCCGACGCGCGCGTTTTCATGCACGGAGGCACGCGGGAATTAGCCGCGCCGCTTCTTTGCAATTCTGTGACCGTGATGAAACGGCAGAGGAAGGAGCGAGAGATTGAAGAATACCCTTTGTATGTTCATGCGGATGTGAAGAGAGCGACGGAACGATGGGAAGCGCGCCCACTGCTTCAGAAATGGCAGTCTGGCAAGCGGCGTCTTTTTTCTAAAAAACGCAGCGTTTCGTTTCAGTTTCATGACGCAGGCCATATTTTGGGTTCTGCGGCGGTGGAGATTGAGCACGGCGACCGCCGTATCCTTTACACAGGCGATATTAATTTAGCGGATCAAACGATCATGAAAGCCGCTCGCTTGCCTGAAGAGGGCGTTGACACGCTGATTGTCGAAACCACGCGCGGCCAGCATCCGATGGAGCATCGCCGCGAGGTTGTCGTGGAGAATTTGCTTCAAGCTATCCGCGACACGTTTCAGCAGGGCGGCGCGGTTCTCATTCCTGTTTTTGCGATGGGTAAAACGCAGGAAGCCCTCACGCTTCTTCATCAAGCGCGCGAGCGCGGGGATTTGCCGCGCGGCCCGATTTATATTGGCGGCTTGAGTCGCGCTTTTACCGAGGTCTATGACCGCGTGATTCACGGCGTTCGCATGATGGAGGACATTCGCCCTGAAATGA
>JAZDII010000005.1:0-7997 GCA_043805085.1 bacterium | reverse complement strand
GCGGCGATTTTTGGCCAGCGCGGCGACGGCTTGATATTGCTCGCGCTGGTCGAGATAAAACCCCGTTTTTTGCCCGCGCATCACGTCCACGAAAAATTCCACATCGCCGATGCGCAGCCAATCCGCTTTCGGTTCTTTTCCATAAATAACAGAAACGGCTTCTTCCAATCCCTCAAACTTCCGCGTCGGCGCGTCGTTCCGCGCCACAATGCAAGCGGGTCGCAAGCGTTCGGCTAAAATGGAAGCGATGCTTTCCAAGCGGCGATCCATGCCAAGCGTCAGCGTTTGAACCGCCAGCGTTTCTCCGTATTGATCCACAACAAGGCCGGGCAAGCTATCGGATTCCGACCATACCAGCCGACGGACGTTTTCCGGTTTTCGCCGTTCAATAGCGCGTGAAATAAGCGCGTCCAATTCGGTTTTATTCAACTCGCTTTTTTGTCGGGAAAATCTGCGCCAGATAATTTTCGAGCGGCTATTATAAATGCCGGAGCCGAGCAACCGCCCGCGCGCGTCGCGGCATTCCACGACCTCGCCATCGCAGGACGGGGGAAGCAGCTTTTGGACCTCGGCGGCAAAGACCCACGGATGACCGCGCAAAACGCGCGCCCGGCAAGTCGGTTTTAGTTTTAACCCTGCCACACGCTTTTCTTTCGCAATTTCATTTTTAGTTTTAAAATAATCTTTGAGGTGAGGCAACGCCCCACATCTATAAACTATCGTGAACAATAAGAAACTCAACAACGTCATTCGTGTCGAAGGCGCGCGGCAGAATAATTTAAAGAACCTCGCGTTCGAACTGCCGCTCCGCAGGCTCATCGTGCTGACCGGCTTAAGCGGTTCGGGAAAAACATCGCTGGCGTTCGACACGCTCTACGCCGAGGGCCAGAGGCGTTACGTCGAAACCTTCAGCCCTTATGCGCGCCAGTTTTTGGAAAAAATGGACAAGCCCATGGCGGACAGCATCACGGGCATTCCGCCCGCCATCGCCATCGGCCAAGTCAATAGCGTCCGCACCTCGCGCAGCACGGTGGGCACGATCACGGAAATCTCCGATTACCTCAAATTGCTTTTTCCGTTCATGGCGCAGTTGAAATGTCCTTCCTGCGGACGTTGGATTCGCCCGCGCACGGCGGAAGACATTGTTAGCGAGTTATTGCGGGAAGAAGAAAATGACGCGCTGATTTTTTTTCCCTCGCATTTTCCGAAAAACGCTTCGTGGAGCGAAGCCGCAAACTTCCTCAAAGCGCAAGGTTTCCTGCGCATTTGGAGCGAGGGCAAAGTTTTTCGCTTGGACGAAGACGCCGCGCCATTTCAGCAATGGTCGGCTTCCAAAGGCGATCACATTTTGCATGTCGTTCAAGACCGCGTCCGTCTCTCCGCCTCGAATCGCTTGCGTTTGATAGAATCCATTGCTGCGGCGTTGCGTTTGGGCAAAGGCGTCGTTTGGGTTCAGCTTGATTCAAAAGAACAGCCGTTGCGTTTTTCCAGCCGATGGTTTTGTCCTTACGAAAACACAGAATTCGAGCCGCCGACGCCCGCGTTATTTTCCTTCAACAACCCCGTCGGCGCATGTCCGGCTTGTCGCGGGTTCGGGCGCTCTGTTGAAATTGACTATGATTTAGCCCTGCCTAACAAAACCCTGTCCGTTGCTCAAGGCGTCGTGAAGCCGTGGCAGACGGGCAGCTTCGACGAATGCCAAAAAGACCTTCTCCGCGCCTGCCGCCGCAAGAGCATTCCCGTGAACATTCCGTTCTTGGAACTGCCGCGCGAGCAGCAGAAATTTATCTTGAACGGCGAAGCTGCGCGCGGGAGGACGTTCGATGAGATTTGGGAAGCGGGCGATTGGTATGGCGTCAAAGGTTTCTTCGATTGGCTGGAAACGAAAACCTACAAAATGCACATCCGCGTGCTGCTTTCTAAATACCGCGCCTACCGCTCGTGCCGCTCCTGCGGCGGCTCCCGGTTCCAAGAAAAAACGTCGCAGTGGTTTCTTCAAGACAAAAATCTGCCGGAAATCAATCGAACGCCTTTGCGCGATTTAGAACCTTTCTTTCAGCAAATTCAGCCGCCGAACGAATCGGCAAAAATCGTCCTCGAGCAAATTCGCTCGCGCCTGTCCTTCCTTTTGCAGACGGGCTTGGGCTATCTCACGCTGGATCGCATGACGCGCACGCTTTCCGGCGGCGAGTTCCAGCGCGTCAATCTGACCGCCTGCCTCGGCGCGTCGCTGGTCAACACGCTTTTCGTTTTGGACGAGCCGAGCATCGGCCTTCATCCGCGCGACACCCACATGCTGCTTCGCATCCTTCGTTCCTTGCGCGATCGCGGCAACACGGTTCTCATCGTCGAGCACGACGAATCCGTCATCCGCGCCGCCGATCACGTTCTCGAGCTTGGCCCGTTGCAAGGCGAAAAAGGCGGACAATTAGTCTTTCAAGGTTCCGCGCGGCAATTGGAACAAGGGCGCACATTGACAGGCCGCCACCTTTCGGGACAACGCAACATCCCTTTGCCAGCCAGCCGCCGTGCTTGTGTGGAAGCCGATTGGCTGAAATTTCAAGGCGCGTCTAAGCATAACATTTGCGATTTGGATTTTAAAATTCCTCTGCGGCGTTTTGTCGTCGTCACCGGCGTGAGCGGCTCCGGCAAAAGCACGCTCGTGCATGAGATTGTTCATAAAACATTGTTAAAGCAGGCTAACTTTCCCGTGGACGATCCGCCCGAAGTCAAAAAAATCGCGGGTGATGAACTCATGGAAGAAGTGATTTGGATGAATCAGGAGGCGTTGACCAAGACCTCCCGTTCCGCTCCCATTCTTTATCTGGGGGCGTACGACCGCATCCGCGCGTTGTTCGCCTTGACGGACGAGGCGCAGCGAGTCGGCCTCGACGCGGGCGATTTTTCCTTCAACGGCGGCGCGGGGCGTTGCGAACGTTGCGGCGGCGCAGGCTTTGAAAAAATCAGCATGCAATTTCTCTCGGACGTCCATGTCCAGTGTCCCGTTTGCGAAGGCCGCCGCTTTCAAAAACACGTTCTCCAAATTCGCTATCGCGGCAAATCCATTGACGAAATCCTGCGTTTAACGGCCAACGAAGCCATTGTCTTTTTTTCGCGCAAAGAACCCGATGCGCAAAAAAGGGAAACCGCTTTGCGTTTCCAAATCGCCGAAACGCTGTTCCTACTCGTTGAGGTCGGCTTGGGTTACTTGCAACTCGGCCAGCCCCTCAACCAACTTTCCGGCGGCGAATCTCAACGCCTGAAACTTGCGTCCCACCTCGCGCTGAAACAAAAGCCGTCGCCGAACGCGAAGAAAACCAAGCTTTTTATTTTTGACGAACCGACCACCGGCCTTCATTTGGAGGACATCCGCGGCCTGATGATTGCGCTGCAACGGTTGGTCGATCAAGGCCATTCGCTTCTCGTCATTGAACATCATTTGGACGTCATCAAATGCGCCGATTGGATTTTAGATTTAGGCCCAGAGGGCGGCGATCAGGGAGGAAAACTCGTTGTCGCGGGAACGCCGGAAACCGTGGCCGCCCGCGCGGGCAGCGCGACGGGACGTTTTCTTCGCGCTAAATTAGGACAGGGTTCTCGCATTGCGCTGGAAGAAAAAATCGCGTGCGCGCCGCAAGAAATTTCTCCTCTCGCCATCCAAGTGCGCGGCGCGCGGCATCATAATCTCCAAAATATTTCCGTGGATATTCCCCATGATCAACTCGTCGTCCTTACCGGTCTTTCCGGCTCTGGCAAAAGCACGCTGGCCTTTGATTTGATTTTTGCGGAAGGGCAAAGGAGGTATTTGGATTGCCTGAATTCCTACGCCCGCCAATTCATTCATCAATTGGAAAGGCCGGACGTGGACTCCATCGCGGGCATTCCGCCCGCCGTGGCTATCGAGCAACGCGCGGCGCGCGGCGGCGGCAAAAGCACCGTCGCCACCGTGACAGAGCTTTACCAATTCATGCGCCTGCTTTACGCCAAACTCGGCGCGCAGCATGATCCTGACACGGGCGAACCCGCTGAACGGCAAACGACGGAGCAAATCGTCCGCGCCGTTCGACGCGACTTGAAACGCCAAGGCAAGATGACGCTGCTCGCGCCACTGGTGCGGAATCGCAAGGGGTTTCATACGGAAATCGCGCAGTGGGCCGTGCGCAAAGGTTTCCAATGGCTGCGCGCCGACGGCGCGTGGGTGAGGGCTGATCAGTTCAAAAAACTCGCCCGCCACCGCGAGCACAATGTGGATGTTGTTTTGGGAGACGTCACGCCTTCTCAAGGGCAGCTCGATTCTTTCATTAGCCAAGCTCTGCGTTATGGGCGTGGCGTGCTTTACGCGCTGGATCGGCAAAAGAAGCAAACCATTTACAGCGCGCATTATTTTTGTCCTTCAAGCGGACGATTTTTCGAGCCGCTTGATCCGCGCTTCTTTTCTTTCAACAGCCCTCACGGTTGGTGTTCCGAATGCCAAGGCTTCGGCTTTATTTTTTCCGTGGAAACCGACGCCCAAACGGAGGCGGAGCGCGAGCAACAAACGGAATGGGCGGCCGAAATCGAGCGGGAAGGGCAAAACGAGGAACAGCTTCCTTGCCCCTCCTGCAAAGGCGCGCGGCTGAATCCTATCGCCCGTGCGGTTCGATTTGAAGGCAAGCCGGTGACGGAGATCAACCGCATGACCGTGCGCGAGTTTGAAAAATTTTATTCCAAACTCAAATGGAGCGTTTGGGCGAAAACCATCGCGCGCGACATCCGACCGGAAATCGAGCAACGCATCCGCTTTCTCAAGCGCGTTGGATTGGATTACCTCAACCTCGACCGCGCCGCGCCGACGCTCTCCGGCGGCGAGTCCCAGCGCATCAGCTTGGCCGCGCAGCTTGGCTCCAACCTCCAAGGCGCGCTTTATGTGCTCGACGAGCCGACCATCGGCCTTCATCCGCGCGACAACGAGGAACTGCTGCGCGCGTTGCGTGAATTGCAACGGCGCGGCAACTCGCTCCTTGTCGTAGAGCACGATGAAACCACCTTGCGCGAGGCGGATCATATTATTGACCTCGGCCCCGGCGCGGGGAAAGACGGCGGCCAAATCGTTGCTCAAGGCTCATGGCGGGACATCGCCGCGCAGACCAAATCCGTCACCGGCGCGCTGCTGGGGCAACCTTTGCGCCATCCCTCGCGCGGCGCGCGGAGGCCCGTTTCCAAACAAACACCATGCCTGCGCATCGAAGACGCGCGCGCGAACAATCTCAAAAATATTTCCGTGGACATTCCTCTTGGCCGCTTGACGGTGATCAGCGGCGTGAGCGGCGCGGGCAAAAGCTCCCTCATGCGTCGCGTGCTCATGCCTGCCGTTGAATCCAAACTTCGCCGCAAAAGGCAAACGCCTTCGGCATGGACGCGCGTTTCAGGCGCAGAGCAGATCGGCAGGGTGGTGGAAGTGGATCAATCGCCCATCGGCAAAACGTCGCGTTCTACCGTGTGCACTTACATCGGCTTGATGGACTCTCTTCGCAATCTCTTTGCCCAAACACCCGAAGCGCGGGCAAGAGGTTTCGGCCCCACTTATTTTTCACACAATACTTCTTTAGGCTGCTGTCCTGCTTGCAAAGGGCAGGGGATGGTTAAAGTTGAGATGAATTTTTTGCCCGCGACGTATGTTGTTTGCGAAACATGTGACGGCAAGCGTTGGACGGAACCGGTGTTGGAAGTGAAATATCGCGGGAAGAATATTTTTGAGGTGTTGCGCTTGAGTGTGGACGAGGCGGCGAAATTTTTTGCCGCGCTGCCTCAACTCGCCGTTCCGCTCCAACTCTTAAAAGAAACGGGTTTGGGCTACCTCGCGCTGGGCCAAACCAGCCCCACTCTTTCCGGCGGCGAAGCGCAGCGCGTCAAACTCGTCGCCGAACTGGCTGCCGCGCAATTGACGGCGCAGAGAGCTTTCCTGCGCGCGCGCGACGACAAGCCGCATCTTTACTTGCTCGAAGAACCGACCGTCGGTCTCCATTTGGCCGATGTTCAGCGTTTGATAGAAACCTTGCACCGGCTCGTGGACAACGGCCACACCGTCGTCGTCATCGAACATCATTTAGACGTGATTGCCGAAGCCGATTACGTCATTGACCTCGGCCCTGAAGGAGGCGCGGCGGGTGGGCGCGTTGTCTTTGCCGGAACACCGGAAGGGCTTGTCAAAAGTAAAAAAAGCCATACGGCGAGGTTTTTGAAGAGGACTATTTTTACAAAGCAGAACTCGTCCACAAAGACCCGCGTAGCCTGAACCGCCAAGGCAGCGCGGCGTCTTCGCCCGCGTAGTGCACGCCTACGCGCGGACTGGCTAAAATAGAGCCTTCCGAAACGTGCGCGCCGTTGTCTTCAATCCAAATCGTCGCGCCGCAAAGATTTGCTTTATCATGCGAACGGTTCATTCCCAGAGCTTGCGCCAGCGCACCCGGCCCGCTCGTCAGTCGCGGCTCAATCTTTTTTATACGCCGCCGTCGCAACATCGTTTCAACACCCTCTTGCGGTTCAAGGGCGCGAATTAACACGGCGGCGGGAATACCCTTTGGCCCTGTGACGACGTTGAACAAATGGTGCATGCCGTAGCAAAGATAAATATAAGCGTGGCCGCCGGGCAAAAACATAGACTCCGTCCGCGCCGTGCGACGGTTGCCGTAAGCGTGCGAAGCTCGATCCAGTGCGCCTCCATAGGCTTCCGTCTCCACAATCACGCCGCCAGTGATGACGGAATCAATCTTCGTCAACAAAACCTTGCCGATAAGCTCGCGGCTGATTTGAACCACATCGAGCCGATGATAAAAATCCCGCTCCAACCGCGCCGCATTTTTTTTGCGCGCGACGTCTTTACCTCGCGTTCGTGATTTCATCGGCTCCCGCGAGCCCCGAACAAAGCCGTGCCGATGCGCACCATCGTTGCCCCTTCCTCAATCGCCGCCTCAAAATCATGGCTCATGCCCATTGAAAGTTCCGGTAAAAGGCAACCGCTTTGCTGCTGAATCTTGTCGCGCAACTTGCGCAACGTGGCGAAAAAGGGACGCGCTTTTTCCGCGTCCTCGCAAAAAGGAGGCACAGCCATGAAGCCGACAACTTCAACGTGCGGCGCGGCATTGGCGGCCTCCACGAGCCGATGCGTCTCGCTGGGCAACACGCCGTGCTTGGACGCCTCGCCGCCGACGTTGACCTCGATTAAGACGCGCTGCGTTTTGCCAAAATTCGTAGCTTTCTTTTCTATTTCTTCAATCAACTCCACGCGATCCACGGAATGAATCAACGCCGCCAGTTTGACGACATCGCCCACCTTGTTCGTTTGCAATCCGCCGATAAAGTGCCACTCGCAATTCTCTGGCAAAAGAAGCGCCTTGGCTTTCAACTCCTGCGCGCGGTTTTCACCAAAGCAACGCAGCCCTGCGTCCCAAAAATCCCGCAACGTTTCCGGCGCAACTTGCTTCGACGCGCCGACAAGACGAACCGCATCCGCTGCGCGCCCCGCTTTCAATGCGGCTTGTTGGATGCGCTGCTCTATTTGCTGCAAAACTCGTTCCGCCTTTTCGCTCATCAAAGCATAGTGTCGAACTGCCGCTGTGATTTTCAATAGCAAATGTTGCAAAACAGGAAGTATGCCGTATGAATAACCCGCATGGGAACGCATCTCGCTCGCAAAACAAAAATCATCGTCACCCTCGGGCCGGCCACAGAAAAGGAAGAAACTCTGCGGAAGCTCATCACCGGCGGCGTCAACGTGTTTCGCTTGAACATGTCCCACGCCACGCATGATTGGATTCGCGTCATCATCGAACGCATCCGCAAGCTTTCCGCCGAAATGCTCACGCCCATCGGCATCCTTCTCGACACCCAAGGCCCGGCCATCCGCACCGGCGATTTGCCCAACAAGCTCGACCTTAAAGTCGGCGACACCTTTACCTTCACCTTGCGCGGCCAGAAGAGGGAAGGGCCTTACTCCGTTGACACGAATTACGACGACC
>JAZDII010000004.1:0-16874 GCA_043805085.1 bacterium | reverse complement strand
TCATCATCTCCGACGTGCTGACATGGGGCGAACCCGTTAGTTCCGTGCAATTGAGAATGGTGGGGTGAAATAAAAGGTCTCAAGCGCGACTTTTCCCGACAAACTTGTTACTTTTTTAATATAAAAATAATTAAATTAGATTGATTACTAATTACTTGCATCGTTTTACCCCCCCCATGCCCTTGCCTGCCCTTTTCTTTAACGTTATCTTTGTGGCGGAATAAAAAAGCCATGAACGGGTTTAAAACAAAGCGATTTTTGGGGTTTACCTTAGTGGAAATGCTTGTGTCCATGAGCATTGTGGCCATTATGGGGTCGCTGGTCGTGCCCAATTACGTCAGCACCCAGCGCAAAAACCGCGACGATAACGCCATTCATAAAGCCATGGCCCTAGAGACGGCCATGGTTGCTTATTTGCAGGATAAAGGGGCGCAAGGCAAAGCAAATTGGGTGTCTGCGCCCGATGATGAGACGAGGTACCAGCGTTACCTCATGCCTTACCTTAATAATCCGGAGCCGTCTCTTGGGGCGGACGGTAGAACCATAGGAACCTACGTTCCCGAAGGCTATAATTTTAGATTTCCAGACATTACCGGTGCGCTTGGCAGTATCGTCGTCACCGTTCACCGGAATTTAAATAACGAACTGCTTCGCGGGTGGGGAGAGGGGGCATCTTCCAGCTCTTCGAGTTCGAGTTCCGGCTCCAGTTCCGGCCCTGCTCCGCTACAGACCTATACCTTAACCATCCAAACCACTTTAAGCGGCGCGCCCAGCACTGTAGGCGGCACAACGACAGGATCGGGAACTTACAATGAGGGCGACACGCCTACGATCACCGCCACCGCCAACAATCCTGGTTATGCGTTTAACGGCTGGACGGGCGACGGCATTGCCAACCCTGCCTCAGCCAGCACCACAGTGGTGATGGACGCGGACAAAACGATCGTGGCGGACTTTGTGCCGGTAGTCGTTCCTCCCACAAGCTACACCCTCGCCATAGAAACGACCCGAATGGGAGTTCTTAACACCCTAGCGGGAACAACGACGGGGGCTGGTTCTTACACGACCAACACCATGGCGGCCATCACGGCCACAGCCAACCCGGGCTACATCTTCAACAACTGGGTGGGAGATGACATTACCGATCTCAACGACGCCTCGACCGAAGTCTTGATGGATCAAGACAAAACCATCCAAGCGGATTTTTCAGCCCTCTATAACCTTGTCGTGGAAACCGCCCTCAACGGCTTGGAAAGCGACCTCGGCGGCACGGCGGAGTCCGACTGGCCGCAGTATTCGGCCGGGGGCTACTATGAGAACATCCCGGAAGGCACCACCGTGGGCATCTCGGCCACGGCCAACTCCGGCTACGTTTTTGACGGATGGATCGGAGACGATATCACCAGCCCCTCCTCGGCTTGGACAGGCGTGTTGATGAACGACACCAAAATCGTTGTGGCTAACTTCACCGAAGAACCGCCTCCGTCCGGCGATCTCACCATCATCAGCTACATCGAAGTCTATGATCCCGTGGACGACTCCTCCACCATCGTCAAATCCCAAACCCCCGTCTTAAGCTCCCGCGCCTACGCCGCCTTGAACCGTGAAGGCAACGCTAAATGCCGCGAACCCAGGAAGATTTTGGTTTCGCCGAGCGATCCCTTCGACCCGCCCATTATTAGCCAATCCAATGCGCCTGCCAAAGCCCCACCCTCCTACGGCATCAGCGCCAGCGTGCAGCATGTGGACGCGGAGGGCAACGCGACGGTGACCGTGACTGTCCAGCGTCCCCGCATTACAGGCCTTTCGACGGTAGCTTTCCGCGGGCCCGTCTTCTATGAAGTGGATGCGTATAACCTTACCGCTGACTTGTCGGATTACAGCGGCGGCGGACGGTTTTATTGGATGGATTATGAATGGAATCAGATACACGAAGTGCAGTATCAGGGGGAAGACGATCTGAAGGGGATCGGGCGTTTGGATTGGAGCAAGGCAATCGGCAGCGACGAAGAAGCGGCCGTGTATGAATTTCAACTTGGCCAGGTCACCGGCAACATTGAGCTGTGTTTTTATTTCGAATGGCCTTCCGTTGATGTGCAGGTTTACGGGTGGAATGGCGAGGCTGAAGGTCCTTCCGGCGATAAGAAGCGTTGGACGGGCACTAGCTGGGGCGTGGCGGGAATCGGAGACCCAGCTCTTATTTTTGATTTTACATCCGCTTTGGAGAGTGACACCTCAAATTGGCGCAAATTTTATGCCGAGGCCATGAATGATTTTGGGAATTACCATGATAACTATCAAGGTTATAATTATAATAATGAGCCAGTCAAATTGGGTTATACTAAAAAAGCGCACACTGGCGAGTGGGTGGATGTCTATGCCATCCCCGCCTATGGTTATAGTAGTTTCATGTATGGCATTTCATACAAGAGAATATATTTTTACTCGGATGACTTCCCTGAAACTACTATGGCAAAATACTATTTTGATCCAGACTCGAGCTGGAGCGCCGAAGTGGTTGATGATGCTGGCGTGGTGAAAGGCAACGCCGAAATGGATATTCTTTCTGAGAATTATCCAAAATGGAGTAGTGTCAATAGCAGAATGAGGTCTGCTGCCGAGGTTGACACAGAAGCCGCACAAGGTGGCGAAGCTTGGGAGGATTGGGATGCTAAGCGCGTAGTCTATCATGCCAAAGTGTTCACGGGAACGGAGGAAAAGTGTTTAACTTTAAGCCCTCGCTCTCAATCTAATCTTAATGATGACCCTAACGCTGTCATCTATCCTGAAAAAATCGATGTTTTTGCCAACTTCTTTACGCATAATATTTTAAAATTTCTAGTTAACGTGGATACTGGTTGGTATAATGCTTGGGGTGGTACTTGGTATCATCCCTCTAATAGATTTTTTAAGATTGCTCAAAGGCGATATTCAACGCCAATTTATCCGGTGACCGCGACTGCAATGGACGTAGTTCCGATGGAGCCGCTCTCAATGGACGCCGTCCCACGATATATTTATCGTTATGGAGCTGAAGCTTCCATTCAGATCAGTATAGACGACACGCGTTTTGTTTTTGAAGGATGGATAGTAGACCAGGAGCCGCTTGTTGATGATGAGAGCAGATGGTTTGGAGGATCGGAGGTAGTGTCGGGAACCGGGTTGACTGGCCGAGTAAATATGGATAGCGATCACGATGTTTACATCTACATTCAGCACAAGTGGACTGGTCTCAAAATGTTGACTTATCCTGCCGGCCTTTTAACAAGGATGAGCATAGGCGTCCCTGGCGATCTGATGGGGCAAACAAGTGAAGGTGGTGAAGAAGAAACAATATGGCTTGGGGCACAAAGCATGCTATGGGGGGCGGAGGGGATCGGGAACACCGGAATCTTAAATACTTCTGTTTGGCTTGGTTATGACTGGCCTATTTCAGTGGAGGATATTCCTGGTTATGAATTTATGGGGTGGGTTAATGCCGATTATTATGGAGCGGAAAACTGGACTTCCGGTTCCATACCCGCGTTGGACGTTGACATCGCCAACGGTGTTTGCCCTGACGAAGCTATAGAAGATATTTTTACTCCTTATCTCCGATGGAACGATCCAGTAGAACCAGGTTACGCTGAGGTCTACATGGATAAAGATAAAACCCTCCTCGCTTGTTACCGGCCTACTTCTTCCTCTAGCTCCTCCTCTTCTTCTAGTTCTTCGTCATCTTCCAGTAGTTCTTCTTCCTCTAGCTCTTCCTCTTCTTCCTCAGGTGCAACCTATTTTAGCATTTACACTGGCGTCAGTGTAGATCATAGCGGAAGTATACAGAAAAAGATAAATCTTCCCGGTAGTTTTCAAAATCAAGTGTCAACTTCTTCAAGCAGCAGCTCAAGCGGCGGGGAGACATATCTTCCCGGTAGTAGCAGTAGCTCAGGTTCGAGTGGAGGAACAGTGACACCAGGAGGGCGTTACGATACAAGTAATGGTGAAACCATTGTTCACATCCAAGCTACGCCTGATCCGGGCTATGCATTTAGTCACTGGTGGGGCTCTTGGTATAGTTATCCTGGCGATCCGACCTTTGAGGGTGTCGGCTCCGGCTCTGTCCCCCCTGTCCCTGATCCTGTTCCTCTTCCCTCCGGCGATTCCCCTGATTTATATGTCCATCTGCCTCAGGGAATCCAAGGATGGGCGAAGTTGTACGCGGATTTTCATTACGTCGGTGGCTCATCTTCCTCCTCCTCCAGTTCTTCCTCCTCTAGCTCCTCTTCTTCCAGTTCTTCTTCCGGTGGATTTAATATTCCGAGGAATACTCAGCCGGGCAAGTGGCTCATTGCTTTGCGCCCGAGCGTTAACGGAACGCCTCACAGGGTCGAGGGCTTGTTGTATAGCTCAGAAGCGATTATCAACGCTGAGGATCAAGTTTACGAGGGGAAAATAGAGGGAGCCGGGATTTATACAACTGGAGCCAGCGGTGCTCTCGTTGATCTTGGAGCTTTACCCAGCTCGGGTTATAACTTTGGTTCATGGTGGGATATTCATGCTTATAAGACATCTGGACAAGCTGTTGCGCTGCCGGAGATGGGAAGTAATGGTGATGTAGACACGGCGGGTGGCAACGGGGACCTCACTAATCAGAAACTCTTTATTTGGTTGCCACCTAACACAGCAGGAACATTGCTCGCCACAGTAGATTTTACTACCACTTCTCCTCCTCCTCCCGCTGCTCCGCGGGCCATTCCCGACGTGAGGATCGTGTGTTGGATAAGACTGGATACTTACTCGTCGCAGTATGGTAGTGTGAATGATGACGCAGTACCCTATATCGATATAGGCACCTCTTGCTATGGAGGCTATGGTACCAGTGCGAGATATCAAGAAACGTCGTCGTCTCCTATCGCCTATTGGAGAAGTGGAGGGGTTGGTGGAGCAGGCTGGGTTGGGGGAGTGGTCAGATGGATTGATTACACAGGAGATGCTCCTGAAGATAAACATCTTTTGGAAGTGGCTGTGCCTACGATAGGCAGTCCTGTTACGGGTAATTTGAATCAATATCTCGCTGCTGTAACCTGTGGGGAGGCCTCCGCCGCTAGTGCCCGTTACACCATGTGGAAATATGGCAGCTTTTGTTATGGCAATTATCCGTACGGTTTTGAGTATACAGCCTACGGTTTTTCCTACCACATTATTGAAGTAGGCCCGCCGCCGTACGATGTGCCTGGTTCCCGGATCAGATTCGACATAGGCCCCTCTCATCTGGGTGATGTTTTGCAGAACTGGTGGGCTGGGGTGCAAGACAACGGGGTTGCTCAAACAGATGTGGTAATGCCGGAATATAATATCTGGTGGCAATCGGCTGAAACGCCCCCCTCCGGCCTGTACGAAACCCTTCTTAATGATACATCAGTACCTTTGAATGCTCGTCGGCCTATGCCTAACGGACTAGGCACTGCGAACTGGCAAAATTCATTAGTCTACGGCGTGAGCCGATGGTAAAGGCCGGTTTTTGTAATGGCGCTTAGTGGCGATGAGAAGTTCTGGCGCCCTTAAGCTTTGCTGGATCAGAAACAATCCCCCGTTGACTCGGATCCTTGAGTCCGGCCCAGGAAGAAGATTCCGTTTCTTGGGCTAGCAGGTGTGTGGCTAGCAAGTTTTCGGTGAGAGGAGAAGGGTGATAACCGTTTTCACCGGGAAGCCAACTTTCTCTTTCATCTTTTCTTCCTTTATGTTTTAGATCTCTCTTTATTTGTTTAAGTAGAGCTTTTTTATACTTCATGAGGAATACGCCGACAGCTTTTCCATAGATTCCACGGCCTTGGTCAAAATAGTTTTCTGTGCAGGTTTCTAAATCCTCCAGAGAAATAGCCATTTTGGGTGCTTGAGGAGCCCACCCAGATGAGCGAGAGGATTGGCTTTGGCAATCTTCAATGACTTTTGCCAGAGCGTCGTGAAAGGCCGTTCGTTGTTCAGATGTTGGGTTGGTTAAAAAGAGGTCTTTTTCCATGGCCCTCAACTGGTCATCTAAGACAAACCTTAAGCAAGGAAGTACCTTTGCGCGAGGCAAGGTGGCGGGTGAGGAGGCTTTGATGGGCCAAGGGAGATCCTTTCCTGCTTTCCATTGGCTAAAGATGTTGGGCAAGATGAGATCAATGCACTCGTCCACGTAGACTTGAATGCGTTCTTGTCTCGTGAGCTCTTTTTTATGTTGTTCTTGTCGCTCTTGCCATCTTCGGGTTTCTTCAAGGCCTCTTCTCATTTGCTCTTTTATTAATTCTAGGCGCTCTTTTGTTTCTTCAGGGGTTTCCATCCTTCCGTTGGAAGAGGACCCGGAGGGAGGGGGAGAGGTTTCTCTTGCAGGCTCTTTTTGAGGAGTAACTGTAGGCGCGGAGGATTCTCCAGATTCAGCGTTGCTTGGGGCTGCGCTTCCATGACTAGAGCCAGGCATTTTAGGCTGGGTAGAAGGGGGAGGAGAGACAAATGTCGCGCCGGGCCGTGGTGGTGGTCTAAATTGAGCAAGTAGCGGATTGTGTTCACCCATAAAAGCGAGGAGAGAGCCAAGAGTGGCAATGGTTTTTTTTAACCAACCTCGTTTAGAAGAATCCGCATTGTCAGGCATAAAATGGCGATGTGCCCTTCCGCTCCAAGCGTCAAGGGGTGGTTGCAAAATTTTGTATAGTGAACTAATTTTGTGATTTGACGCTCGTTTGCCTTTTTCCCATAGAAACTGGATTCCCGATCAGGTCGGGAATGATAAGTGAGACTTTGCCGGGCGACGGCTCGCCATGGCGGTGGGAGGGTTGCTTTCTTTTATCCCAAGAGATAAAAACACATTTAAAACAGACAGACAGACCACTTGAAAAACGCTTACTTTATTCTGGCTTGAACATCGTTTTGAGTGAACGTCCAAAGTTCATCGAGCGCGCGTCTTAAAAAATCCTTGGTTTCAGCAAGGGCGGCGCTGTCTTTCACTTCGGCGCGGCCAAAGAAATAGAATTTTATCTTCGGTTCCGTGCCGGAGCCGCGCACGGCAATGCGGAATCCTTCATCCAAGTGAAACAGCAGCATCATTTCGGAAGGAATGATTTTGCCGTCAACGTCCGCAAATTTTTCGCGCGAAAAATCCTGAACGCTGTTGACGCGGCGGCCATCCCACGCGGTCGGCGGGTTGGCTTGATAACTTTGCAAAAGTTTTTTGATCTTTGCCGCGCCTTCCGCCCCTTCAAAGGTAAGCGCGCCGAGTTTTTCCCAATAAAAACCGTGTTTGAGATAAAGCGCGTCCAAGTAATCCACCAGCGTCATGCCTTGCAAGGCGGCATAGGCCGCCGCTTCCGCGCACATGAGCACGGCGGCGTTGGCGTCTTTGTCGCGCGCGTCGTCGCTGCCTGTGTAGCCGTAGCTTTCCTCGCCGCCGAAGACGAAGAACGTGCCGCGCTCCAGTCGCCTTTTCCGCCAAGCTTCCGCCGTCATGCCTTCCTCTCGTCCTCCTGCGGCTAGTTCGTAATCCTTCAACTTTTCGCCGATGTATTTAAATCCGGTCAACGTTTCCACGCATTTTACTCCGTAGCTTTTGGCGATGGTTTTTTGCAGATCGGTTGTGACAAAAGTTTTGATGATGGCTGCGCGCGCAGCATTGGCGCGGTTGAGAATGCCTTGAGCGAACATTCTTTCCAACCGATAGGCGGCGAGGACGGAACCGATTTGATTGCCCGTGAGCATTTCAAATTCACCGTTACGGTCTTTAACCGCCACGCCCATGCGGTCGGCGTCCGGGTCTGTGCCGAACACTAAATCTGCGTTTTCCTGCTTGGCCTGTTCCACGCCGAGAGAGAGAGCTTCCGCATTTTCCGGGTTCGGCGATTTCACGGTGGGAAAACGGCCGTCGGGAACGGCTTGTTTTTTTTGGAGCGAAAGCTGAAAGCCGAAATGTTCAAGCAAGCGCGGGATGATGCGCCCGCCCGTGCCGTGTAAAGGAGTGTAGACGATTTTTAATTTCTGCGCTTGTTGGCGGATGACGTCCGGCTCCAGAACAAGATTTTTCAACGCTTCCATGTAAACGCGGTCTATGTCTTCGCCGATGGCAACGACTTTGCCTCCTTGACGGGCGGCGGGTTGCGTTGCTTGAGCCGCTTGCGCTTCCTTAATAATAGCGGAAGCGTGGGGTTCGACGACTTGTCCGCCGTCTTGAAAATAAACCTTAAAACCGTTGTCATGCGGCGGATTGTGGCTGGCGGTGATGACCACCCCCGCGTGCGCTTTCAAATGCCGCACAGCGAACGATAGCTCCGGCGTCGAGCGTTCCGCCTCGAAAAGATACGCCGTGCCGCCGGTTTGTGCTGCGACGTTGGCCGTCAGTTCCGCGAATTGACGGGAGAAGTGGCGCGTGTCATGCGCGACGACAATTTTCGGCGGTTCGTTCGGAAATTGTTTGAGAAGATAGTTGACCAATCCTTGCGCCGCGCGGCGGACGTTCCAATCATTCATCGCGTTCGTTCCGATGGCGGGATGTTGCGGACGTCCTTGCGGGCTGCCAGCGCCTTGCTCCGCTTGTGTGATGATTTTTCCGATGGTCCGTCCGCGCAAGCCGCCCGTTCCGAAAGTCAGCGTCTTATAAAAACGATCGTTCAATTCCGTCCAATGCGCCTCCTCCACTAATTCGCGCACGCTGGCTTGCACGCACGGCTCGGCGGCGGATTGATTCAGCAGGGAAAAAATATTTTCAGCGCTGGAGGATTGAAGGCGGCCCTCTTGAACCGCTTTAGCGATAAGGGAATGAAATTCTTCCATTCCTCCATCTCATCTCATGCGGACGCTTTTTGTCAATCCACTCCTTGCGGTTCGGAAAAAATCAGGCATAACCGCGTTTGCTATGATGAAAACGTCCGATCAAATGTCCGGCAACGAATACATGCAGCTCATTGATATTTACGCAGGGGCGACGCTCACCGGCATGTTGTCGTTGAGTTCGCAACAGGAAGATTTTTCCGAAGATGATTTGCATCAGGCGTGCGACACCGCGTTCACCGTTGCCCGCATCATGATCAGCAAACGGGATGACATTGTCCGCCAATTGATGACGCGGGCGGCTTAAACTTCGCGCAGGAGGCTGACTTGAGACGCGTTGAGAGTGAGTTCTGCGTTTGCGTCGTCTTTTAAAATGAGATTGCCTGCCTCATCCACGCCTTGAAAAAAACCGCGCGCAACATTTTCACCTAATAAACATTCCACGCGACGGTTTTTGTCCCATGCGCGATTGATTTTTTCCCGATAAACATTCCATCCTTGAGTAGCAATCGTTTCTTGCATCGCCTGAACGCGAGAGCAGAGATTGAGCGCGAGGGAATTGAGATCGGGCGGCGAAGGCAAGAAATTCTCCAGCCGCGCCGTGAGTCCTTTCAGTGCGGCGTCTTCTTGTTCGGGATGGTTGAAGACATTTAAGCCAATGCCGATCACGGCGGTTTGAGGAGAGAAACGTTCCACGAGAAGCCCGCATAATTTTTGGTTTTTCACCATCACATCATTCGGCCAACGCAGACGCAGAGAGGGAATGCCCAGCTCGGTCAACATTTCCATGACGACCCAGCCCGTCGTCAAAGGCAAGGCTTCCCACTGCTCGCGCAGTTCTGGAGCCGGAATGACGAGAGAGAGCCACAAACCTCCCGCGCTGGATTCCCATTTGCGCCCGTGACGGCCTCGGCCTCCTGTTTGCCGTTCCGCGCGGATGGCTGCCCACGGCGGTAATTTTGAGGCTAGAATATTGGTGGATTCGACTTCGGGATAAACCCAGAGCGTCCATACGCCGGAGCGCATTTGTTGTGTCCAACCGACGGATGGATTATGAAGGTCGGCCATTATTTCAGCATGGAAATGAAGTAACCCGCCACCACGGCGGTGCCGATGACGCCCGCGACATTCGGCCCCATGGCGTGCATGAGAAGATGATTGCCGGAATCCTCGCGCTGGCCCTCCAATTCAGAAACCCGCGCCGCCATCGGAACGGCGGATACGCCCGCAGAGCCGATGAGTGGGTTAATGGGATTGCGCGAGCTGAATAAATTCATGATTTTAGCGACCAACACGCCGCCCGCTGTGGAAAAGGCGAAGGCGATCACGCCGAGGGCGATGATTTTCAGCGTTCCGGCTTGAAGAAAACGTTCGCCCTGCATCGTGATGCCGACGCTTGTGCCGAGAAAAATCGTGACGATGTTGATGATTTCATTTTGCGAAGCTTTCATGAGCCGTTCCGTCACGCCGCACTCGCGCAGAAAATTGCCGAACATGAGCATGCACAGAAGCGCCGCCGCGTCCGGCACCAGCAGAACCGAGCCGATCATGACGACGAGGCAAAACGCCAGCTTTTCGTTTTTAGAGACGCGCCGCAAAGAACGCATCCGAATCTTGCGCTCTTTTTTTGTTGTCAGCAGACGCATGATAGGAGGTTGGATTAAAGGCACGAGAGACATGTAACTGTAAGCGGCGACGGCGACTGGCCCCAGTAGTTCCGGCGCAAGTTTGTTCGTGGTAAAAATCGCCGTTGGACCGTCCGCGCCGCCAATGATGCCGATCGAGGCGGCTTGGGAAGAAGTGAAACCAAGGAGCGACGCTCCGATGAAAGTGATAAAGATGCCGAATTGCGCCGCCGCGCCGAGAAGCAGCGTGCGCGGGTTGGCGATGAGCGGGCCAAAGTCTGTCAGCGCGCCGACACCCAAGAAAATCAACGGCGGAAAAATTTCCATTTTGATGCCTTGGAAAATGAAGTCGTAAAGCCCGCCGTTCACGCGCTTCACGTCCATGGAAACGTTGCTGCCGTCAACCGATTCTGCGGGTTTGAGCTGGCCTTCGATGCTGACAAATCCGCTTTCGATGACGCTATGCGGTTGATGTTCCACCGTGATGATGCCGCGCGCGGGCAAATTCGCCATGAGCGCGCCGAAGGCGATGGGAACGAGCAGAAGCGGCTCGAATCCTTTATAAACGGCGAGGTAAAGCAACGCGGCGACGACGCCCCACATAACCAACATTTGCCATGTGACTTGAGCAAAACCGGTGAGTTGAAGAAAATGAAGAATGTCCTGCAACATGGCGTCAACGAGCGCGGCGGGTGACGTGAATCTGCCGCCGTCCCTCCATAGACCAAGCTTGGAGGCGCACGGCGTCGGGAGAAAATTGAATGATCGAAGAGATTCGATGAGGCTTGCCCACTGTCATAGCGACAGCCGCCGCGATGACCGCCGCAATTTCAGCGTCCAATCCACCGGCGGCAATCGCGGCAGCGGGCGCGGCGGAAAGTTGGTCCGTTGAACAAAGACACTTTTCTTCTTTCGTGTTTGTTCGGCGGCAAACCAAGCCCAGTCCTGACACAACGAACCACAAGGCCGCCAAAGCGCACATGACGATGACAAAGCCCATGCTTTGGAATTTGAAATTTTCCCAAAACGAAGGGAAGGCGACTAATTGAGAGGCAAAAAACATCGCCATAAATTTAACTTAAACGAACGAGAGCTTGGCTTTCTTCCACTGCATCGCCCGGTTTGACAAGGATGCTTTCCACTTTGCCGGCTTTAGGCGCGGTGATGTAGGTATTCATTTTCATCGCTTCCAGCGTCAGCAATTGCTGTCCCTCCGTTACGCTTTGACCCACTTGCACGCTGATGGCGACGACTTTGCCCGCCAGAGGGCTGGGGACATCGCCGGGGCCTGCCAATGCGACAGGCGCGGGTTGGGAAGGCGCGACGGGCGACGGAGTCGGCGCGGGCGCGGCGGGTTGGGGAGCGGCTTGGATAGGAGCGGGAGCAGGCGTGCTGCTTTCATCCATCATTTGAACGGAAACTTCAAAAATTTTTCCGTCCACAGTGACGCGAAGTTTTTTCATGCGATCAGTTCCTTTTTTAAAGCGGAATGTTGCCGTGTTTTTTGGGCGGCCTCTCGTCTCGCTTCGAGAGAGTATTGCGCAACGCGAGCGAAATGACAGCCCTTGTTTGAGAGGGACGAATGACGTCCGTGATCATGCCGCCGGTTGCCGCCTGATAAGGCGAGGCAAACTTTTCCCTGTAATCCGCGCACAATTTTTCGCGCATAGCTTTTGGGTCTTCGGCCTTTTCGATTTCTTTGCGGTAAAGAATATTCGTCGCCCCTTCCGCGCCCATGACGGCGATTTCCGCCGACGGCCACGCGAACACCATGTCCGCGCCGAGGTCGCGGCTGCACATAGCGAGGTAAGCGCCGCCGTAAGCTTTGCGCATGATGAGCGTGATCTTCGGCGTCGTCGTGGCGGAGTAAGCGAACAGCAGCTTCGCGCCGTGGCGGATGATGCCGCCGCGTTCCTGCGCCACGCCCGGAAGAAAGCCCGGCACGTCCACAAGAGAAACAAGCGGGATATTAAAGATGTTGCAGAATCGAATGAACCGCGCGCCCTTGTCCGAGGCGTCAATATCCAGCGCGCCCGCTTTGACTTTGGATTGATTGGCCACGATGCCGACGACAACGCCTTGAATCCGCGCGAAGCCGACGACGATGTTCTTGGCCCAATCTTTATGCACTTCCAAAAAATCGCCGTTGTCAACGAGGTGATGAATCACTTGCAAGACGTCCATCGCTTCCTTGGGGTCTTCAGGGACGAGCTGGTCAAAAGCGGCGTTTTCCTTCAAATCCAGCGTCGGCGTGAGGTGATGCGGCGGCTCCAGAACATTATTGGAAGGCAGATAAGACAGCAGCTTGCGCAAAATGCGCAGCGCGTCTTCGTCGTCTTCCGCGATGAAATGAACGTTGCCGCTGATGGAAGCGTGCGCCATCGCGCTGCCGATTTCATCCATCGTGGTCACTTGGCCTGTCACGGCTTTGATCACGTCCGGTCCGCAGATGAACATATTTGCGTTCTTGCGGGTCATGATCATGAAATCCATGAGAGCGGGCGAATACGCCGCGCCGCCTGCGCACGGGCCGCAGATGACGGCGATTTGCGGCACCACGCCGGACGCTTTCACATTTCTGAAAAAGACGTTGCCGTAACCGGAGAGCGAGTTGACTCCTTCCTGAATGCGCGCGCCGCCGGAATCGTTGAAGCCGACAATCGGCATTCCCATTTTCATGGCATAATCCATCGCGTCGCAAATCTTTTGCGCGTGCATCTGTCCCAGCGAACCGCCTGACACCATGAAATCTTGGCTGAAGGCGGTCACCGGCTTGCCGTCCACAAGGCCGACACCCGTAATCACGCCATCGCCCGGCAACTGCTTTTTATCCATCTCAAAATCCGTGCAGTGATGCTGCACATACATGCCGGATTCTTGGAACGTTTGGGGCTGGAAAAGGCGTTCGATTCTTTCGCGCGCGGTGAGAAGCCCCTTCTCGTGGCGTTGCTTGATTTTATCTTCCCCGCCGCTTTTCTTAATTTCGGCTTGGCGCGCGGCGAGATTGTCTAACATTTTCTTAAGTATAGGCATGGAACATACTCCGGAAGTTGCGAAAGGTGAAATGATGGAGAGGCATCGAACAGCCTTCAAGGAGAAAGTTGGTGAATCGCTGAAAACGCATCCGCGCTTGAAATTACGGGTAGGAGACCTATCATCCCCATCAACATGAGTTCGCCCACTCTTGCAGACTTTTACAAACCTGAATTTTTTAAGCCACTTGGAGAAGTCCTTCAACTTTTAAGAGAAACTCCTGACGATGTTTCTAATCTAAGAGAATCTTTTTTAGCATTTTTAGAAGACAAAATTGGCGCAAAAGCCTTTCTTGAGGCATGGAAAAACGTCAACCCGGCAACGTTGGAGCAAGCTCTTCGCGAGGCAAAGAAAAAGCAGTCTCACCTGTATCCCGTCACCTTTGTCATTACTGTAGATAAGATATTTCAACATCAAATGTTGGAAAACGTTTTTTGCGAACTGGAGCGGAGTTTTCCTTTTGGCGGCGCAGATGCCGCTGTCATCGAAGAAAGAGGAAAGAAATTCGTAGAACTTTTTGAAGCACAAATAAGAAAGCGGGTGGAGGGAAAAAATTGGGGTGATCCGGCGGTTATCGAGAATCTTTTGCTTCAAACGAAACAAGGTCCAAAAAGGGAGCCTCAAGATTTTTTAAGTCTTCTTGAAAAAGAAATTTCCGCAGAAACGATGGAAACGTGGCATGCTGTTCCATCTGAAATTTTGAAAGGAGCTTTGTTAAGAGATGTTTCATTAGCGGATTTAGTTCAACAATGCGTAAAGCAAGAAATATCAACCCAAAGGGCTTTCTTTTTGCAAACAGAAACAAGAGCGATTGATCAAGCGCTTAGCAGGTTAAAAGAGGGAGAGGGGAGCGAGAGGTTTTTCCAGCTTTTTGTGGAAGCCGCCAATGCCAACGCTGAAGAAAACTTGCCAAAAGGCGATCAGCAAAAAGGAAGAACATCTTTTAGAGTGGTGGGGACTCCTGTTGAGGATGGAGGGAATATGTGGAGTGTTTTGGAGAAAAAGGATTCTACAACACGCTCTCGAAAGGCAGAGCCATTGAAACAAGATGGCCAATCCTTTTTAAGAAGCACTCTTGATGAATTAGAAAAAGAAAAAACGCAAGAGTTACAAAAGCTTCCTGAAACTCTGGGACAGGCTATTTATACGCTTGGGAGAACTGTCTTTAAGGGAAAGAATGACAAAAAAATCCCCTTTTTTGAGGTGATTGAAAACAAAACCCCGTGGGAAAGTGCTTCTTTGTTTTTAGATTGCGCAAAAAAACTTAATTTGCCTTTACCTGCCGCCGTAGTTGATCTGGTGACTCAACATCCGCAAGCCTTCGGAACGACACTTTACGACATGAGGGCAGTAAAAACAAAAAAAGGTGAAAGCATTTTTGCCATTCCGGCAAAAACTTTAGGAAGCAAAGCTTTTGTTGTGATAGGCAGGGCTTTCATGAAAAAACTTTCTGGAAACGGTGCAACAATGGCGCCGCCAATCTTTGCTTTATCCCAAGCAGAAACTCCTGCCTTAGGCGGCAGTATAGTTCTATAATTCTTATCTTGTTTAAGTTAGAGAAAAAATAATTTCTTCTTTGAATCTAACGCGAAGCCCTGTCGTCACAACAGCGCATATGAAAAAGATCGCTTTTGCTATCGTTGTTCTTTCACTCGGATTTTCTCAACTTCGCGCCGAAGACACCCCCTTCGGCCCTGAGGGTTCCGGTCAGCCAACGAAAACTGTTGTGGGCATCCTCGGCGGCGCGGCGGCGGGCGCGGCGATCGGGCAAGGCGTAGGCGGAAAAGACGGTTGGTGGATCGGCGCGTTGACGGGCAGCGCGTTGGGCGGGTTTTTAGGCAATCAGTGGGGCGAAGCAGACGCGCAGCGCGTTTCTTATCGCACCTCTTCCCGATATGACGCTCGCCGCCCGTATGCCACGAAATATGAATCCGTGCGCGTCATCGAAAGACGGCCTAGTGTGGTCTATCGGGTTCAGGGCGACGGCATTCCTTACGGCTTTTTGGAAGGCGGGCAGGTGAGGTCACCGTGGAGCGATTTTTATATGTCCGTTGGCGGCAAAACGTCCGGCCAAGTTATCTATGACTCTAACACAGGCCAACCGTTTAGAGTGCCGTAAAAAGTGTGATTTAAGCTGCTTGGTCCATCTGAACCATGCCTTGGAAGAAGGAACCTGACTCGGTTTTGAGATTGGGCGTTTTGACGATGCCGACGAGTCGTCCGCTTTTGTGGAGGCGGATTTCTTGGGTGGCTTGGATTTCTCCATCTGCGCTGCCGAAAATGTCGAGTTCGGTGCATTCCACGTCTGCTTGCACGTCGCCGTCTTTTTCAATGACGACTTTGGAGGTGCTTTGGATTTTTCCAAAAACTTTACCGTAAATGGTAACGGGCAGGGTGGTTTTGAGCATTCCTTCAATTTCCGTGCCGGCAGGGACGAGAACCATATTGTTTTTTTCTTCTTTCATATGGGGCAGTTCGCGTGTGGTTGGTGTGTAAAGTGCGGGAGCTTGAGCGGGTTGTTCCGGATTAAATTTTTGCATCAATTTTCTTTCTATAGCCTCCGGAATGACTACCGGAGAGGATAGAGCGGCAGATTGGAAAGGCGGAGTGGATTGCTCTTTTTTGAAGGCAAGTCTTCCCTTGGCGAGAATTTCCGCCAATTGTTGTTGAGCCGAAAGCGGAGCGGCTTCTAAGGCTGCGATAGGCTGTGGCGCGACAGGCATTGCCAGACGAACGGGCGGAGCAATGGGCTTAGGTTGAGACGCGATGTTTTGCTGCGGTTTTTGGAGATAAGGATAAGGGTCGGGGTTGGCCGTTACATGAGAAGGCGCGGCGTTGAGAGCGACGGGCACCGGAGCTTTTGCTATGGCGGCTGTGGGGGGGATTAATGCTGTCGGTTTCATAAGAGCTATTCGCGGGACAGTGATTGGAGGAGTTTGTTTAGGAGGTGGTGGTGTTGCCATAGGAGGGGTTGGCGCGGGAGCGACGAGTTTAGGTGGTGGCGCTGGAGTTGGGATGGCCATTTGTTCGGGGGAAAAATCTTTTTTAGGCATAGCTGGCGGCGGTGGTGTTGGCGGTTGAACAGGCGGCACGGATTTAGGAGGGGCGCTTGCTTGTGATTTTATGGCGGGAAGGGGTGGCGCAATTTGAGGTTTGAAAACGGGCGGAGGGGGAGGAGGGGGTGGGGCTTGATATTTCGCAACAGGCAGAGGGGGAGAAGGAGGCTCAACTTGGGTTTTTACAGGCACGCCTGCTTGAGCTTTGAAGGGAGCTACAGCAGGATAAGATTTGCCTAAAATGGCTACTGTTTCATTTGAGGACTCGACGCTCATTTTTTTTAATGAATTAGGGGTGTTTTTACGAGTTTGTTGCGAATAAGTCGAGAACCTTTATTTTTTTGAATGCGATTGAATGGTATTTTCTTGAAGTCGTTGGCGATGG
>JAZDII010000003.1:0-6207 GCA_043805085.1 bacterium | reverse complement strand
GTTTTTCCCTTGCTTAAAAACAAACCGGAACTCGTTGCCAAAGCGCGTCAAGTCGCCGACATGCTGCGGCCTCACATGACGATTTTTTACGACGAAGCAGGCGCCATTGGCCGCCGCTACCGCCGACAAGATGAAATCGGCACGCCGTTCGGCATCACCATTGACTTCGAGACATTAGAAGGCGTCAAAGAGGGCGCGGATGCGGGCAAACTTGACACGGTAACGTTGCGTCATCGGGATTCGATGAAACAGGAACGTGTTCCGATACAAAATCTTTTAGAAAAGCTGATTCCGATGATCCGTTAATGTCCGTATCTCTCTGTTGCACGCGACCGCAAAGGTAAAACACGTCCGCGAATCTATTTTTTCGACTATTCATAACTAAAGAAACATCCGCACTTTAGCGAGAAAATCGGCCTGTTTTTCTTGCTTTTTAATGATGTCCAACGAGCGGCTGTGAACGCTTTTTTTGAACCGATTCTTGCCATTTATCGCAACAGAGAAAAAGCGAGCCGTTGCGCCTCCCGCCTTTTCTCTGTGATTGTTCCCGTCCACACTAAGTTAATGTGAGATAAAAAAGCGGCGTCAAATGTGTTCTTCCTTGCTAATCGCGCCGAGAGCGTTATTTTTCCCGCCGTGGATCAAGACGAACGCAAGCGCATCATCGTGGTAGATGACAACGCTCACTTGTGCTCCTTTATCCATTCCTACCTCGACCCGCGCTACCGCGTCACTTCCTACCAAGACGGCGAAGGCTGTTTGAGGGCCGTTGCTGAAGGCGCGCTGAACGACGCCTCTCTTTTCATTATTGATTACCAAATGGCCAATATGACCGGCATTGAATTATTCCTTGCGCTGCGTCCTTATCTTCCCAACGCCAAATTTATCTTCATGACAGGTTATTTGACGCAAGAAATGGCGGAAGAAGGTTTTAACCTCGGCTTCGATGCCCTCATACGCAAACCGTTTGATTTTAATGTTTTAGACGCGAACGTAGAAAAACTGCTTCGAGCAGAAATGGCTGCGGCATAAAGCTAAGCAACGATTCTTGTTATAGCCTTATAATGAGGATGTTGCGTTCCACCTACTAGTTCCAATAAGCAAGTCTCAAGGGTCGTCAAAAGAAGCTTGTCGGCTTGCATTTCAGAAAGAGCGATTTGCTGGCTCAAGGCGTCCCGCGAGCCAATGGCGTCCACGACGAGACACGGCGTTTTTCCTTTCAAGCGCAAATCATAAGCCGTCTGACGCACGCTGACATGCCCTCCCACCCCCGCCAACAAAATCGTGCTGGCGGCTATTTCTCCGGCAAACTCACCAGCGGAAAACTGCGTGCGCGTCAAGGTTTTACCTTCCGGCGCCAAAGTGCGCAAAGTAGGAAGCGTCGCGCCGAATTCTTTTTGAGGCAAAAGCTCTGTAAAATAAACAGGCACGCCAAGGATAGACATCGCCTCGATGAGGCGTTTGAGCTTTTTTTGCAAAGCATCGCCAAGGGCGGCCATTGCCTTTTCTTGAGCGTCCACGACAAGCAACGCTGTTTTTGAAATTTCCAATCGCCAACTCATACAACACTTATTTCAGTTTTTCCAAAATTCTCGCGGCGATTTTTTCAACAGGCCAAAGCCTGCCTTTTCCTTTGTAGCCACAAGCCAGTGAACCTTCGTCCGGCCCCAGAAATTCGACGCCGCGTTTTTGGAGCGTCGCCACGTTTTCTTGAGTGGCGGGATGCGTCCACATTTTTTCGTTCATAGCGGGCGCGACCAAAACAGGTGCTTTCGTCGCCAAGAGAACCGTCGTCAAAGCGTCGCTAGCCAGTCCGTGCGCCATTTGAGCGAGGACATGCGCGGTTGCAGGCGCGACGACAACGAGATCGGCGCGATCGGCCAAACTGATGTGCGTCACGGGATTGCCCTCGCGTTCATTCCACAAAGTAGAGATCACTTGCCGATGAGTGAGAGAAAAAAACGTCAGGGGCGTAATCAGTTCCTGCGCTTCCGGCGTCATCACAACGTTCACTTCCACGCCGGCCTTAGTCAATGTGCTGGCCAGTTCAGCCGCCTTGTAAGCCGCGATGGAGCCTGTGACGCCGAGAATAATGTTTTTAGCCTTAGACATGCTGAAGTTCGAGCCTCCTGCTCAAGTAATGCTCCGCGCGCATGATGGCGCGGAACTTCGTGAGGTCTTCTTCCATCGAACCGCTCAAGATGGTGTATTTATAATCCTTCCAAAGCAACATTTCTTGCGCGGAAATTTTCAGCCTCTTCTGAATTTGCTCTTCCGTCTCCGTCCCGCGCTTGCGCAAACGCCGCTCCAGTTCTCCGAGCGTGGGCGGCATGATGAAAACGTCCACAAGCGCGTCGCGGACTTCTTGGTTGGTGTGGGAGCGAACGAGGCGCGCGCCTTGGACTTCGATTTCCAGCAAAACGTCCCTGCCCTCGGAGATCGGCTTCAACGCTTCGCTCAACAACGTGCCGTAGTAATCACCATAAACGTCGGCATATTCCAAAAAATCTTTGTTGGCGATTTTCCGCTCAAATTCTTTCCGCTCTAAAAAATAATAATCCCTGCCTTCTTCCTCGCCTGCCCTCGGCGGGCGCGTAGTGCAGGAAACGGAGTAAACAAAGTCGGGCGTTTGGCGCAAGTTATTGCAAAGCGTGGACTTCCCCGTTCCGGACGGAGCCGAAAGAACAAAAATAATGCCGCGTCGTGTGAAGTTATTCAAGGTTTTGGACTTGTTCTCTTATCTTCTCCAAATCCGTTTTGAAAGCAATCACATGTTGCGAAATTTCAAGGCCGTTCGCCTTCGAGCCGATGGTGTTAATCTCGCGCTGGATTTCTTGAATGAGAAAATCAAGACGACGGCCAGCCGCGTCCTCGCCGCGCAGAAGTCGCGCCGCTTCTTGCAAATGAGAGCGCAAGCGGGTGATTTCTTCCGTCACATCGGAGCGATCGGCAAAAAAGGCGAGTTCTTTAAGCAACTTTTCATCGTTCACTTCCAAAGGAACGCCTGCGGCTTGAATGCGTTCCATTAAACCGCGACGGTAACGCTCTACGATTTGCGGATTGGCCTTTTCAATGCGCTCGACGATAGCGCCCATGCCTTGCGTCATCTTGCCTAATTGCTGACACAAGAAATCGCCCTCGCGTTTGCGTGCGCGAATGAAATCGTCCAACGCTTTGAGGACAGCCTGCTCCGCAACACGCTGGAGAGCCACCGCCGTGGCCGCTTCTTTGTTGCCGTTCATCACGCCGGGCAAAGTCAGCAAAAAAGGCAACGGCAATTCATCGGAACAGCGCAGTTTGCGGGCGAGTTTTTGGAGAGCGCGTTGATGCGCCTTTAACACGTCTTCACGAATCGGCAATTGCGGCGTTTTTTTGTTGGCCTCCGCAACGTCCACGTTCACGACGACCCGACCTCGCGTCAGTTTTTTCTGAACCAATTCCCTCAACCGCGCTTCTAGGGAAGCCAGTTGACGCGGCAAATTGATGGTTAAGTCCAATCCTTTTTTGTTCACGGAAGAAATTTCCGCCGTGAGGCGCAATCCGCCGCGCTTGATCTCGGCAAAGCCGTACCCGGTCATGCTTTTCATAAATGATTTTATTTCAAAAGAAACCGCGCGGCCTGCTCCACGTCCTTGTCGCCGCGACCGGAAAGGTTGACCAAAATGATTTGGTCTTTCTTCATGCGAGGAGCTTCTTTAAGAGCGAACGCAACAGCATGGGCGGATTCCAGCGCGGGAATGATGCCTTCCAACTGCGATAATTTTTGAAACGCGTCCAACGCCTCTTTGTCCAAGGCGTAGGAATATTCCGCGCGCCATTGGTCTTTGAGATAACAGTGTTCAGGACCGACGGCGGCATAATCCAAACCGGCGGAAACGGAGTGGGTCAGCTCAATCTGCCCGTTTTCATCCTGCAAAACATAAGACTTCGCGCCTTGCAAAACGCCGAGGCTCCCGCCTTGAAAACGCGCGGCGTGTTTGCCTTTGCGAATCCCCTCGCCTCCCGCTTCCACGCCGACCATGCGCACATTTTTGTCATCAAGAAAATCATTGAAAATACCCATCGCATTGCTTCCGCCGCCCACGCAAGCAACGATCATATCCGGCAGACGTCCCGCTTTTTGTAAAATTTGCTCGCGCGCTTCTTGGCCGGTGACGCGCTGAAAATTCCGAACCATCATCGGGTACGGATGCGCGCCGTAGACAGTGCCGAGAATGTAATGCGTCGTGCGAACATTCGTCACCCAATCGCGCATAGCTTCATTGACGGCTTCCTTCAACGTGCGCTGGCCGACGGTGACAGGAACAACTTTCGCCCCCATCAATTTCATGCGAATCACATTGAGCGCCTGCCGCTCCATGTCCACTTCGCCCATGTAAATAATGCATTCCATGCCGAAACGGGCGGCGACAGCCGCCGTCCCCACGCCGTGCTGGCCTGCGCCGGTCTCGGCGATGACACGCTTTTTGTTCATGCGTTTGGCCAATAAAATTTGGCCGAGGCAGTTGTTGATTTTGTGCGCGCCAGTGTGGAGCAAGTCCTCGCGCTTGAGATAAATTTGCGCGCCGCCGCAATGCTGCGTCAAACGCTCGGCAAAATAAAGGGGCGTCGGACGTCCTGCGAAGTCGCGCAAAAGCGCGTTGAGTTCTTCGGTAAAAGCCGGGTCTTGGCGCGCCTTCTCGTATTCGGCGATCAGCTCCTCAAGCGGCGCCATAAGCGTCTCCGGCACATACATGCCGCCGTAAGGGCCGAAGTAGCCCGCCGCGTCGGGCAGTGCGCTGTTCAAAGTTGACGGCATAATTGAATAAAATCCTTCATCTTGGCGTGATCCTTTTTCCCCGGCGCACTTTCCACGCCGCTGCACACGTCCACACCATAAGGCTGCACCATCTTGACGGCTTGCGCAACATTTTCGAGAGTGAGGCCGCCCGATAAAATGATCGGTTTTGGCGAGCGTTGCTTGAAATCAACGGCCAATGCCCAATCAAACGGCTCGCCCGTGCCGCCGTAATGCGGGCTGGCGCGGTCGAGTAGAAAAGCCTCCACAGGGTAAGAGTCAAGATCGGGCTTTTGCGCAAGCGGCAGGCCGAATGTTTTGACCAAACGAAGCGGCGCAAGTTTTTTGCACAAATCGGGCGATTCCGTTCCGTGCAACTGCCAAACGTCAACGAACGCGCTATCCTCAAGACCTCGAATTTCCCCCAAGGAAAGATTCACACCCACCGCCACGCGATCCACCGTAGGCGGCGCATTCGCCGTCAACTCGGCCAACACGGGCGGCGCGACGTAGCGCGGGCTTTTCGGGTAAAGAATGAATCCCACCGCGTCCGCGCCGTATTCAATCGCCGCCTCCATATCTTGGCGGTTCGTCATGCCGCAAATTTTGATCTGCATTTAAAATGTCTGCTTGTCCCAACCCCACATGCGCGGGTTGACGTTGGTGAAGTTGATGTAAATACGTTTGGAAGAAATGCCCAGTTCCTGTTCCACAGCCAAGCAAATGGCCTTGGAAATGCGCGCGGTGTCAGTCTCTTGCAGCCCAATGCTTTTAAATTCCACAAAAGCGGCGGGCATCTCCTCTCCTGCGAAGAGGATGGATTCGTTGGGATAAACAGTCACCATGATGGAGGATTCCGGCTTGGAAGTTTCCGTTTGCACCAGCTTGGAAAGAAATCTCAAAATCTTGGGCTTGCGCGCCGCCGAGACCTCGCAGTTGGTGTGAAGACTTAAATAGGGCATCGTTTGATCTTTCGTTTTAAGGGTAAGCTCTTATTTTCCGCGACGCGCGAAACAGGGCAAGTCAAATTCACTGCTCAAGATAAATAACTTTCATTAAATTCGTTACCATGAATTCATTACCATTACTATGGCTTTTGCTGCCTTAAAAAGCCATAGTATGTGATGATTTTTTCCGCTTGTAAAGTTTTGGAATCAAACATCTACTCGCGGCAAAAGGATAAAACCCGTGCGCAAATCGCCGATGACCTCGCTGCGGCGTCCCCGATGTTTCCAATGCCAGAGCGCAATCAACGCGCAAAAAAAGGCGTCGAGACGATCTTCGATTTCTTTGTTCCATGTGGAACAAAGCAAAAACTTGGTTTCTTTGCCGATTTTCAAATAAGAAAAACGTTCTGCCAAACAAGCGCGTATGCATCGTTGCAAACGGCGAAACTCGCGCCTTTTCTCCCGCACACGCCCTTTCTTGTA
>JAZDII010000002.1:0-8536 GCA_043805085.1 bacterium | reverse complement strand
TCACCGAAAGGCTTTGCTCAGGGTGTTTACGGTCAACGGGAGTCAGCGTACCAGAGTCTCATGCGAAACGGGCACAGATCCGGCGCTGCAGCCCAGAGTCATCGCTTTGCGAATCACAAGAAAGAAACGACCGCGCGCTTCAAAAAGATCCAGCGGCACTGTCGGAAAGGCGTTCAACTTCACAAGCGCGACCGTGAGGAGTTCGACATCTCCAAGCACGTCGTCGTACCGCTAAAAGGGGACCAGATCGGACACACGCTGACCACCCTGCCGGACGACTACATTCATTACAGTGAACCGCGGATCCTCACGGTTCGCGAGTATGCTCGCCTACAGAGCTTTCCTGACAACTTTGAATTCGACGGCCCTTTTACCAGTGGAGGAGACCGCAGGAAGAACACTTGCCCGCTCCCTTGCCTTCCAAGTAGCGCATGAATATAGAAAAAAATGGGCATTCTTTTATAAAACGCCTTTGTTTCAAGTATTTTTCGTTGTTCTTAAAGCGCGTATTTAGGGAAACTTCAACTTGACGCTTTCCCTCTCATATCTCATTAAAGAAGCATGTTATTCGGCCAACTGCGCAAACAACCGGCAGACCCTGCTTTTAATCTGCCGGCCAGACGAAGAGTGATTTGGGAGCATGCGCAGGATTTGTTGATTTTTCTTTATACCAGCGTCATTTTTAACGTCCTTTTTTTCGTGGCCACTTTTATCATGGCCGTCATCATTTATGTGATTTTCACGCGCCCTCCGTTTATGGTAAAGGAGGATCAGGGATATGTTTATTACAGGGATAGGGAAGCGTATAAATTGCGCACGGATATGATCCGTTCTTTTTTGCAAGTGACGACGGGAGGGTTGTTGACGTTTAATCCGGGCGGTTATGACATTAGCGGGTTGGAATACACGGTGGGACCTCGGGTGCTGGATGCTTTTGGAAAGGCGGCGCGCGAACAAGCTAAAACTCGCACAGAAGCTAACCGCCGCCAGCTTTGGACGATTCGGGAGATTCGCAGATATGATGATCCTCGGTTGACCAACTACCTTGGCGTAGCGATTAAAGGAGAGAAAACGCAATATGAAGAAGTTGTTGATGAGAACGGATTGCGAATTCCTAAGGCGAGCAGTGGAACGCTCGTTGGCATTGCTTACTTAGAGCAAGTATTGCCCAGCCCGGAAAATCCTTGGGGGCTGCGCCTCATCGGCTATACCGAAGTTACCAACACCAGTCAGGCTTCTTTGATATGGACTCAATGCCGTCCTATCGCCGGCACGCCGGATTTATTAGGCAAAACAATCCAATCACCAAAAGATGAATACCTTAATAATTAAAATCCTATGAAACGTTTTTTCTTTTTCCTTTTTGTAGCGGCAGTTGGGTTTTCTCCCCTTGTTCTAGCCCAAAGCCCGCCGCCTTTGCCGGATGATTACGGCAATCAAGGCGGTGGGGCAACTCCAACAGTTGTGGAAGAGCCGCCTCCGCCTGTGCGCATCAAGGGAAAAGACGCCAACACTTTGTCCGATGATGAAAAAAGGGAGTTTCTTCAAGAAAAAATCCGCACGATTTATCACGAAGACGGTCAAGTGGAGCTTTTGCGCGTTGCGCCCGGCTATCCTCTCACGCTTTCCTTTTCAGAGTCGATTGGAACGGTGACGATTGGCGATTCTGGCGCGTTTGCCGTAGAAAAAGTGGGGGATGACAAGACTTCTCGCCTTCTTCTCATTAAAGCTCTCAAGCGGGAAGGAGACACGCCGCTGCAAGTTTTCTTTTCCGGCGACAAGCTCCGCGTTTATCACCTTTTCATCGTCAAAGATTTTGTGGAAGGGGAAACAGCGGTCAGGGTTGTCTCATTTGGAAGAGGAGGCGGTGGAGGTGGATCGGGGATGGACTTCGGTTGGGGGGCCAGAGGGAAACTTGACGTGCGCACGATCACCCAAGTCATTCGCAACTACGACGCGCTTGCGCAGGAAAAAGCCATAGATTCCCGAATGGTTAAGCGTGATGAAGTCTTCCGCGACAGTAAAATCACCAGCTTCACAACTTACTACATCTATCGCTTTGCTGGAGGCCCCACGGCGGTTTCTTTTGCTTACACCAATCCTTATCCTTACCCCATTCGTTATGATGAATCGCGCTTGCGCATTGCTATTGGCAATGTTCGTTACATCCCCGATTACGTCGCTTTTCACAAAAACACGCTGGCTCCCGGTGAGAGCACGACGGGTTTTGCGGTTGTCGCACGGCCGGCGTTTGACTTTAACCAAGCCTTTGATCTTATTTGGAAATGAAACTTGCTAAAAATCAGATGGTTCCCTTGCTCATCCTCGGCGTTGTTGCCGTGGCGGGAGTCGTTCTGCTTTTAAGTTTGGGTCAGGTTAAATCATCCAAGAAAAAAGGAGCCCCTGATCCGGCTGCGGAAGTTCGGAAAAAATATCAAGCAGCTCAAGAGGGTGAAAAAAACAATGCTCCTAAAGGGGAAAGCAAGAGGGAAGAAGTTAAAAAAGAGGCTGTCTCAACCGATGAGTCTTCATCAGAAACCAAAACCAAGACAGACGAACGCGGCGAAGTAAGGACCATTGTTCCATCTGAAAGCGCTCTCATGCAGGCGCCGCCGCCTGCGCCTGATTTGCCGCCCATTAATGCTCCTTCCGATGAAGGCAAGGGACAGGCCGTGGATTCCGGCGGAACAGGAACTGCGCAACTAACAGAAGTGCCTAAAATTCCCGAAGGTTTAATAGGGCAGACCCCTCCAGAGGGGGCGGAAACAACCGAAAAACCCCCCATTCCCGCCAAATACGTCATTACTCCGGGACGGTATTTATTCAACAATTTGACGTCGGATGCCTTGGGCGGCGGCGGCTTGCTTTACGCTTCTAAAGGGGCCTCTTATGCGATTGATTACTTTTCGCCTCAAGGAGAAGTGATTGATATTGCACTTATGAACACCGTTGCCGGCAACAACTTTGATGTGCCTGTTTCAGCCGCCGTGTGGACTCCTTTTTATTTTCAGGGACACCGCTTACTTAAAAGAGGAGATAAACTTTTGGGCATGGCGGCGGCGGGGAAGACAAGAGATCGTCTCATTGTAAATTTTAATCGTGTTATTCTCAAATCTGGAAAATCCATTCCTCTCAATGCGATTGCATTGGACGAAGATGGAACGGCCGGTGTAAAAGGCTACATTGTGGGCAATACGTTGCTTCAAATTCTCGGTCCTGCTCTTGCGGAAGCGGGAAGCGCTTTTCTTTCCTCCATGAGCGACTCTCAAACCACGACGACGACTGGTCCTTATGGCGTGGTAACGACGCAAACGACAAAAAATAACCTCACAAGCGCCGCTGGACAAGCCGGACAAAAAATCGCCACACGCATTGCTGAAGCTCTTAAACAAGACATAGAAGAAAACAAGCCTTACGTGCTCGTGCCAGCCGGCACGCGTGCCAGAGCGTACTTACTGGCGCCTATAGATGTTTCAATCGCAGACTATGGAAAATAAAAGAAACTTGAACCAATGGAGCAATTCTCTAACGTGGAAAGGCTTTCTGTCATGAGTAAAAAACTTATCCTATTATCTTTAGCCATCCTTATGGTTGGTTGCGTTACCGGCAACAACCGTAATGGAGGCCAGCGCGTTGATCCTACCATTGTTTCAACAAGTTACGATTTTACTAAACCGATTGACATTGCCGCTCAATCCAAACCCGTTTGGATTTTGCCCGTCATCAACAAAGGCTGGATTCCGGCTCGCGTGGATCCGAAAACGGGCGATTGGATTTCCGGCCACTACCAAGCCACCATTGTGCAGGATGGTTATTGGGCCACGCAAGAAGAGGCGGAACTTTCAGGCCGCCCTTACATTGTTGCCGGTGAAAGTTCTCCCGTCGTTCCGACGCCTATGACAGAAGGGCCGACCCAACAGGCTGGCGGCGCTGCGGAGCTGGACATCACCACCATGCAAAAACGCATTGATGAGCTAGAAGCGCGTCAAAACGCTTTGCCTCAAACGGGAACGAGCACAGACCAGATGGCTGCTCTTTCCGTTCAAATGCAGCAACTGGCGCGGGAAGTTCCTGCTGGCTATACGACGACGGCTGTTCCCGCTAATCAACGGTTGGATGGATATTCCGGCAACATGCAGGTTGAGGGATCTTCTTATCCCGCTCAAAACCCTGCTATGGCAAGTAGCCAGCCCAACGCGCGGTCTTACTCTTCCTCTGCCACGCCTGTGCCTACCCAACAGGGTTCCACCATTGTGCTTCCTCCTATGCCTGCCGGGACGCATTATGAGATTCCAAGCAATCCCAATATGCCCAATCCACTTTCCGTGACCTATTTAGAGGGGAATCAAGTGCAACTTAGTTACATGGGCAAGCAAAGCCGCATTCAGTTGGATAATCCCAACGATCGCGTTCAAGTTGCCATTCCTCGCACGGTTAATCTCGACGGCGCTCGTTGAAAGAGAGTGCCTCTCGTCAAGCTTTTTAAGTAAAAATATATTTCAGGAAATGCTTGTTTTTTGTCGAGGCCTTATTAGGTTTCTTTCACGCGTTGACGCATTGCAACGAAAAAAGTCGCTCGATATGAAAGGTAAATTTTTAGGTAAGGTAGCCAGCAACCCTAAATATCTTATCCTTCGAGAAATCAAACGCAGTCAGGGATTGTCTGTTTCCGAACTTTGCAAACGGGTGGGGCTTTCCTACATGGGAGTCAAGCAACACTGCGTGACGATGGAGAAAGAGGGTTACCTCGACACGTGGCGCCGCCCAAAGGGGATGGGCAGGCCTGAAAAAGCTTACCGCCTCACGCAAAATGCGCAGGACTTCTTCCCCACGGAATACGGCAACTTCACGTGCGAAATTTTGAATTCCATCCAACAAGTCTATGGCGACACTGCGCCGGATAAAATTCTCTACAACATTTATAAAAATCAAACCGCCGAACTTGCCAAGAAAATCAAAGGCAACACGTTGGAAGAACGCGCGCGCCACCTTGCCGTTTTACGTGAAGAGCAGGGCTATATGAGCGAGTATTATTTTGATCGCGATTCAGGCCATCGCCAGATCACAGATTACAACTGTCCCATTTTGCTTTGCATCGAGCGTTTTCCCATTCTGCGCGAAATGGAACGGAAGATGATGGAAAAAATTCTCATGGCGCAAGTCACGCGGGATGAGAAACAAACTTCCGGTTTATATCAATGTGTCTTCCGCATTGGCACGCCTCTTGCCGTTGTGGTTTAAAGAGTTTCAAAATATAGCATTTCACATATGCATTGGTGCATGTGAACCTCTTATAACAAGGCAACGCCTTTTTCCCTACGCTTTGCTTCCCTGTCATTCCCGAGAGCGACAGCGAGTCGGGAATCCAGCATTGTCATCCCCGCGTAGGTGGAGACCCAGTATTCATAAATACTGGTTTCCCGCTTTCGCGGGAATGACACATGGGAAAGACGAAAGAGTGAAGACGTATTACCTTGACGCTAGATAGAGCGCTTAGCTGACTAGCCCAAGCCGTTTTTCCAATTCCTTTTGAGAAGAGACTCCAACGATTTGGTCTTTCATCTTTCCATCTTTAAGGATGATGAGCGTGGGAATGGCTCGCACTTGAAACTGCGCAGCCAGTTCGGGATGTTTGTCCACGTCCACCTTGGCCACTGTTACTTTACCGACATGAGCAGATGCCAAAGCGTCTAAGACAGGGGCAAGTTGCCGGCATGGGCCGCACCATTCTGCCCAAAAGTCCACTAAAACAGGACCTTGAGCTTTTAAAACTTTTTCAGAAAAATTATTCGTCGTTACTTCAATGACATGTTGGCTGGCCATAGATATTCATATAAGACGAATTTTCATCTTCGCCAGCATAAAACGAGAAATTTTTTCGCTTTAATGCTTTCGTTTTGAAGAAGAAGCGTTTTCTTTGTTTTTTACATGTTGTCGTATTTCCGCGGTGATTTTCATGGGGCAGAATTTAGGGCCGCACATGGAGCAGAATTGCGCGTCCTTGGCGCAGGATTGAGGCAACGTTTCATCGTGAAACTCGCGCGCGGTGACGGGGTCTAGGCTCAAGTTAAATTGATCCTGCCAGCGAAATTCAAAACGCGCTTTGCTCAAAGCGTCATCCCGCCGCCGAGCCGCCGGATGGCCTTTCGCCAAATCAGCCGCATGAGCGGCGATTTTGCAGGCGATGACGCCGTTCTTAACGTCTTGTTTGTTGGGCAAGCCGAGGTGCTCTTTGGGCGTGACATAACACAACATGGCGCAGCCGAACCAACCAATCATTGCCGCGCCGATGCCTGACGTAATGTGATCGTAGCCGGGGGCGATGTCGGTGATGAGAGGGCCGAGCGTGTAGAAAGGCGCTTCGTGACACCACTTGAGCTGCTTTTTCATATTTTCTTGGATGAGATGCATCGGCACATGGCCGGGGCCTTCGCACATCACCTGCACGTCGTGTTTCCATGCGCGTTTGGTCAGACCGCCTTGCGCTTTCAGTTCGCCGAATTGCGCGGCGTCATTAGCGTCGGCCAATGAACCCGGGCGCAAACCGTCGCCGATGGAGACGCTGACATCATACGCTGCCATGATTTCGCAGAGATCGTCCCAGTGCGTGTAGAGAAAATTTTCCTTTCGGTGAGCGAGGCACCACTTGGCCATGATGGAACCGCCGCGGCTGACAATGCCCGTCAACCTCCGCGCCGCGAGGGGAATGAGGCGCAAGAGAACACCTGCGTGAATGGTGACGTAATCCACTCCTTGCTCGGCTTGCGCAATCAACGTGTCGCGGTAAATCTCCCAAGTCAAATCTTCGGGTCGGCCTCCGGCTTTTTCCAACGCCTCATAAATCGGCACTGTGCCGACAGGAACGGGCGAGTTGCGCACAATCCATTCCCGCGTTTCGTAAATGTTTTTGCCGGTGGATAAATCCATCACCGTGTCCGCGCCCCACAATACCGCCCATCGCATTTTTTCCACTTCCTCTTCCATGGAAGAGGCCAGCGCGCTGTTGCCAACGTTGGCGTTGATTTTGACGAAAAAATTGCGGCCGATAATCATCGGCTCCAGTTCAGGATGATTGATGTTCGCGGGAATAATCGCGCGGCCTCGCGCCACTTCGCGGCGCACAAATTCCGGCGTGATTTCGTCGGGAATCGCCGCGCCCCAAGATTGGCCGGAGCGCGCGTTGCGGACGCCGCGCATTTTTTTGCGCGCGGAGAACGGCTTCATGTTTTCCCGAAGAGCGATGAATTCCATTTCCGGCGTAACGACGCCTTTGCGCGCGTAATAAAGTTGCGTGACGGGATGATTTTTTGAAGCGCGTAAGGGCGTTCGTTTAAAGGGGAGGGAAGGGATGGCTGGAGAAGGCAATTCCTTCACATCCCCGCGCTCTTGAATCCAAGGCGCGCGCAAAGGGGGAAGTCCTTGGCGAACGTCGCCGTGAAAATGCTCATCGCCCCGCGGCCCGCTTGTATCGTACAAAAGAACCGGTGAGTTGGCCTCTGTTGAGCCGTCGAGGTGCTTCGTGGGCGAGAGGCTGACTTCCCTGCAGGGGACTTTGACACCGTCAGACTTGCCGTTGATGTAGATTTTTTTTGAAGAAAAAGCGCGCGATGACGCCTTGTTTTTTTTGTCCATGGTTTTCAAAACGCCTTATTTGGCGTGGCTGGCGAGGAAATACGCGCCGCCAAGGAGAACAATAGCCTGGCTGACGACAACGCCAACAATCCATTTAATGAGGCGGCTTTCAAGGGCGATGAGGTCTGATCGCAGGACGGCGATGTCTTCTTTCGTGGAAAAATGCTGCAATTTTTCTTCAAGAACACCCTTCACATCGGAAGCGATTTCTCGTTCCGCTTCTTCAAAAGCGCGGGTGATGGCCTTTGCCTTCGGCGGCTCGATTTGCGCTTGTTCAAGAATGTCTAAAATCCGCGTGCTGGCTAGCATGACGGCATTATGCTTGAGGGAAGGCGTTGTGAAAAGCTTTTTAGCGTTTGCTTACTTTATAGAAGCTCAAATACCACTCTACAAACCGTTTGATGCCGGTTTCTACAGGGGTGGTGGGGCGGTAGCCGACCTCGCGTTCCAAGTCATCAATATCGGCGCAGGTTTCTGGAACGTCGCCCGGTTGGAGGGGGAGAAAATTTTTCTTGGCGGTTTTGCCGAGACATTGTTCCAAGACGGCGATGTAGCGCATAAGGTCAACGGGCTCGTGATGGCCGATGTTGAAAACGCGCGCAGGGGCGAAGCTCGTGCCCGGGTCGGGATGAATCTTGTCCCAATTAGAGCTGGCCTTGGGCGGGCGGTCACAGACGCGGATGACGCCCTCGACGATGTCATCAATGTAGGTGAAGTCCCGTTTCATTTTGCCGTGGTTAAAAACGTCAATCGGCTTGCCTTCTAAAATGGCTTTAGTGAAGAGAGAGAGAGCCATGTCGGGGCGTCCCCACGGGCCATAAACCGTGAAAAAGCGCAAGCCGGTGCAGGGTATTTCGTATAAATGAGCATAGACGTGAGCCATCAGCTCGTTGGCTTTCTTCGT
>JAZDII010000001.1:0-32491 GCA_043805085.1 bacterium | reverse complement strand
CCGAAAGCTCAATCCCGTCAAATGAATCGGCAGGCCAAGCTCCGCCAGCGCGTCAAGCCGCCGCAAGACATCTTGCGGAACAAGAGGGCCGCGTCCGGGTTGGCCGATGTGTTTTTCTTCAACGGACGTGGGCACAAAGCGCTCGCCGGAATGTTCTTGAATGCCGATGCCGTCCGCCGCCGCGCTTTGTTGCTGGAGCCAGCGCGCGAGGTTGAGGTAGCGTTGCGTTTTGCCGTCGCTCTCCAGAATGCCGTATTCGTTCAAAAAGAGCGGCGTTTGCGGGTCGAGATAGCGAACGGCTTTGAAGAGGTGCGCGGCGATGTTGCCGCCGAGCGCGTCTTCATAATAGCAGCCGTCGAGCATTTCGTTGTTCACGTCCCAAGAAATCAACCGCCCGCGATAGCGCGGCGCGATGCATAATAAATGGCGCATGATGGCCGTTTCCATTTCGCCCTTTTTTAAGATTTGGAGCCAAGGCTGAACGTGCGATTTTTTATTCCAAAATAGGCACGGCCCGCGCACGTCCATTTGATGGGCTTCTGCGAAGGCTAGAACGCTGTCGGCGTCTTGAAAAGCGCGGATGCCGGGTTTTTTTTCGATGGTTTCCCATGTCATCGCGTCTTCGCAGACGACGGTGTTGAAGAGTTCCGTAATGAAAGCTTGATACTTTTGAGAGTCTTTATCCTCTCCAAGAAAGCGAGGCGCGACGCATGTGCCAAAGTTAAAATCATGCCGCACTTGTTCGACGCGGACTTTCAGTTTCGGCGCGGGCGCGTCGTCCGGCAGGACAACGGTTAGGGTGAAATCGCCTTTGCGGATTTTTTCGATGCGTTCGTTAGCCGCCTTTTCCCAATCGGCTGGAGAAGCGGCGAGAGCCGCGGCTATAAAAATCGGCAAGAATGCCATGTCGGCATCTTAACGAGCTTTCTTTTTGCGGCAAGAGGAGCTGCGCTGTGCGTTAGGCATTTCGGTTTTTGGGAGAGTCTTCATCCATTCGTGGAATCGTTGGAGATTTTCTTGTAATTTTTGTTGCGCTTTTTTTCCCGCGCCGTCATTTTGCTCTGCCAATTTGCGCACGGCTTTCCAATACGACCATCCTTTGCTTTGCATGAGTTTCAACACGGCTGCTTTAAAAAGCTTTTCTTCAGGTGAAAAATCATCAGGGCTTAACATAGTCCTATAATGGGGCTAAGTGAGTGATTTTCAACGTTTTTTATCAACACGCGAAAGGGCAGCAGGTATAACGAAGCGGATGGCTCATTTCAGAAAAGCGACGGAAGAGTTAAAGTTGCGCCCGAGTTCAAACCTTGTGAGGCGGCTTAAAATCTGGCGCGAGAAAACGGGCCAGCCTTCGCACAATCAGCTTGCGCTTGAGTTGATTGAGGCGGGACTCAATATGATCGGCCAGACGAATCATTACTGCAAGGTGGACCCGATTATCCAAGAAATTAGGGAGCGGATGGGGTTGCGTTCCGACGTTGCGCCGCCTGTGGAAGCAAGCCCGATGCGGATTCGTGAGGTGACGCGAGAAATTGTTCGGGAAGAAATAAAGGCTTTGCGTGAGCAATCGAAGTCTTCCTCCTCCTCCTAGAAATTAACTTCCGTAAATCAAAATGCTCTGTGTCAAACGGTGATTGGAAGTATAGTTCGTCTAAGGCAATGTTTTTTTCCCGTGTCATTCCCGCGAAAGCGGGAATCCAGAGGGCTGGATTCCCGACTCGCTTCGCTCTCGGGAATGACAGGAAGCAGTGTTTGCCACAGCGCGTTTTCTTTTTCTTATTCGGCGCATGGATTTTTTTCTGCGGTTTTAAACCTGCGCTCGAAGAAGCGCGCGTCGTCACGCCGCCTTACGAAGAAGGACAGCCCAATTTTCAAGGCGGCGAGCTGATTTTTGCGGCGTGGAATATCGAATGGTTTCCGGGGCAACGTCCGGAGGCGAGCGAGGAAGAAAAGGAAGCGCACATTCGCCGCGTTGCCTCTTGGATAAAGGAAAGGAAGCCGACCGTGCTTCTCATTTGCGAGGCGCGCGATTTGGCTTCGCTGAAAAAAATGGATCTCGATTATCCTTTTCTTGCTTGCGCGGATTTTTATCGCGCCGCCGATGAAAACGCCGCTTTGCCAAATCAGGGTCTCGCGTGGATGAGCCGGTTGGCGTGGAAGGAAGTGTGGGCGCTGGATTTTTCGACGCTTGCGCAGACGCCGGATCGTCCCGCGCGCGGCATTCTCGCTGCGGAATTTATTTTGCCCTCGCGCCGGTGTTTCACGGCTTACGGCGTTCATCTCAAGAGTTCGTGGGCGCATCGCAAGCCGGACAAGTTACGCCGCGCGCGCGCGATGCGTTATTTGGAGCAAGATTGGCGACGGCGCGGCATCCATCCTCAAAAGGATGATGTGGTTGTCATGGGCGATTTTAATACGTCGCTGGACGATCCCGTTTTTGCGGATGAGCAAACATTGTTGACGTTGTTTCAGCGCGGTTTTGTTTCCGTCACGGAAAATCTTCCGCGCGAAAAAAGAATGACGCTTGTTCCCAAGGGCAAAGAAAAGGGCGGCGAGTTTGATTACATTTTTCTTTCCCGCTCGATGCAGGAAAGGCCGTGGCGTGGCGAAGTGATGCCCGTGCCGCTTGATCTTAGCGACCATAGCGCGGTTTTTTTACGCGGTTCGGCGTGGTGAATGAAGCGAGCATGTTTTTATGGTGGTGTCCTAATATGAAACAAAAATTTGCTCGCATTCATTCATAAAACCTCCCCTGCACCCGAGATTGCTTCGTCGAGGCTCCTCGCAATGACAGCGCGGGGCGTGGGTGGAAGGAGAAAAGCGTTTTGTTATGCGGAGATTGATGAGGGCTAGGGTTTCAGCGTCCAAAGGGCTTCGGCCTTGACTTCGGGGTAATTGCTCAAGACGGCTTGGATTTTGAAGACGCCCGGACGCAGTTTGGGTAAAAGCGCGGCGACGGAAATCGGAGGATCAATTTTGAACGTCAATTTTTCACGGCCATTGATAAAGCTTTTGCCGGCTTCTTGAACGAACGTTTTGTCGTCCGACCAAACATAGATGATGTTGCCTTCGGGGTCTTGAATCGCCACGTCGTAACGTTGCGCGTCGGGGAAGGAGAGTGTGTAGGGGCGTTTGTTTTCGTTTTGAATGACCAAGGCTATTTCCAATGGCGCGGCGTCGGCGGTGGATTGAAGGTGCGCGAGGGAGCATTCGGCAGGTTTGATTTTCAAACGCGCCTTGAGGTCGTCCACTTTGACTTCATTGGCTCGTTGCACGCGCTCCGGGTCGCCGGAGAAAAGGCTGAACCGCTTGCCGACGGGGTTGACGAATTTTTCCGGAACAGTTTGGCGCGTTCGGTCAATTTCAATAGCCCAAGCGGAACTAGCCAAAGCAAACGCAACAAAGGCGACGGCAGTTTTTCTCATGTTCATTTAGACTATCTTTTTGGTGAAAAGATTCAATTCAGATTCGTTAATTTTCCATACAGCGTGAACTCCGTCGCATCCTCGATGCGCACGGGCAGGAGCTTGCCGTAATGTTGTTCTCCGCCTTCAAAGATGACGATTTTGTTCGCGCTTGTGCGGCCCGAAAGGCGGGCGGGATTATTCTTACTAGGGCCTTCGACAAGGACTTCGACGGTTGTTCCCTTTAACGCTTTACTCTTGGGCGCGGCGATGCGGTCTATCAAACGCAGCAATTCTAGGTTGCGTTGTTCTTTGATTTCCTGCGGTATTTGATCGGTCATGGAAGCCGCCGGAGTGTCTTTGCGCGGCGAGTATTTAAAAATAAAAGCGTTGTCGAAGGCGACTTCTTCCACCAGCGCGTAGGTTTGGAGAAAATCCTTTTCCGTTTCGCCCGGAAAGCCGACGATGATGTCTGTGGTGAACGCTATGTCAGGCCGCGCGGCGCGGAGTTTGTCCACGGTTTTGCGATATTGCGCGGCGGTGTAACCGCGTTTCATTTTTTTGAGCATCGCGTCGCTGCCGGATTGCAAGGGCAGGTGCGTGTGGCTGCATAGTTTTTTTAATTCTCGAAAAGCTTGCGCGAGGTCATCCGTCATCCCGATAGGATGGGGCGAGGCAAAGCGCACACGCGCCAAGTCTTTGATTTTTTCCAAGGCGTAAAGAAGCTGAACGAACGGCGTTTTTTTGTTCACGACGGGAAATTCGCGGAAGCCATAGCGGTTGACGATTTGGCCGAGCAGCGTCACCTCGCGCACGCCTTGCGCCGTCAAGGCGCGGATTTCGGCGAGGATGTCGTTCATCGGTCTGCTGCGTTGGCGTCCGCGGGTGGAGGGGACGATGCAAAAAGAGCAGCGCATGTCGCAGCCTTGCATGATGGACACAAAGGCCGTGGCTTGTTTGGGAGCGAGGAGGTGGTCGCGGACGGCGTTCTGCGCATTTTCTTCGCTGGCGACGTCCACAATTTTTTTGCCGTTTTGGAGAAGTGCGTCCACGTGATCCGCGAGATGGTGCAAACGCTGTGTGCCGAGGACTAAATCCACCTCTGGCAATTGTTCTAAAAGTTCGCGGCCTCGGCTCTGCGCCATGCAGCCGAGGAAGCCTAGAATCAGGCGCGGATTTCGCCGTTTCAACGCGCGCAGATTTTCCATCTTGCGGATGGCTTTTTGCTCCGCGAAATCGCGCACGCTGCAAGTATTCAGGAGAATGACATCCGCTTCTGTTTCGGATTTCACCAGCTTGTAGCCGCGCTGCTGGAATTGAGCGGCGGCTTGCTCGGAGTCGCGCTCATTCATTTGGCAGCCCAGAGTGTGAATAAAAATTTTCTTGGGCATCTAAAATCGCGCGGCGATTTGGCGCGCTTGGGCTTGAGCTTCTTTGACCTTCGCGGTTTGTGTTTCAAGCCCCATGTCCATGGGCTGGGCGACGACAGATTCCACGTCCGTGATGCCGATGAAATTGGCCATGGCTTTAAGATAAGAAATCTGAAAATCATGGGATTTCATGGCTTCCGATGAGTAGTCGCCGCCGCGAGTGGCAATCACCACTAGTTTTTTATTTTTGACCAAACCTTCGAGGCCGTTGGAGGTGTATCGAAAGAGATATTTGGGTTGAACGATGACGTCAATGTAGTGTTTTAAAGGATAGGGCACGCCAAAGTTCCACATGGGCGTGCTGATGAGATAGCCGTCCGCAGAAAGGAAGCGTTCGATTTGCTTGACGATTTCTTTCCACGCTTCTTTCAGGTCGCCTTCAAGTTCTTTGCCGCTAAGGAGGGCGTATTTGCCGCCGAGGCGCTGCACCGTCAGTTCCGGCATTTTTTCTTTTGTCAGGTCTAATTCTTCCACGACCCAATCGGCGTGTTGGGTCTTAAAAGTTTCAAGAAATGCTTTTGATATTTGCAAGGTTCGGGATTCCTCGGCGCGGGGCGTGGCGATAATATGAAGCAGTTTTTTCATCTTATCCTTCCTTTCTTAGGTTGATGTTATTCTCCCCCTTTTTTCTTTCCTAGCCAAGCTGCAAGAAGGACGCTGATTTCGTAGAGAGCATACATCGGGAAGAAAAGAACGGCGAGGTTGTAGGGGTCGGAAGTCGGTGTCACGCACGCGGCGAAAATAACCAGCGCAACAATGGCGTGACGGCGGTAACGCCTCAACCATGCCGCCGAGACGATGCCCAGCCGCGCCAAGATGAGGATGACAAGCGGCAGTTCAAACGAGACGCCGAAAGCGATGATCATTTGCAAAACAAAGTCTAAGTAATGGCGGATCGTCCACACGGGGCGCAAACCGAACCACGCGCTGAAATCTAAAAAGAACGCGATCGCTTGAGGCAGCACGAGGGCATAGCAAAAGGCTGCGCCGAGAAGAAAAAGCAAGCCGCCCCCAACAAATACCCATAATAACATTTTCCGTTGAGAAACCGGCAGCGCCGGCAATGCAAACTGCGCGATGAAATAAAAAATAAACGGGCACGCCAAAACGCAACCGGCGAAGACGCCCATTTCCAGCATGATCATCAAAGGCTCCGTCACGTCCAGCGTGATGAGGAATCGTTCCGCGCTCATGCCGCGCGCGGTGAGGGCGTGTTCGAGCGGTTGGCGTAAAAAGACGGCCAGTTTTTGCGCGTAATAACAGGCGAGAATGGTCGTCGTTGCTAGCGCAAGAACGGATTTAATGAGCACCCAGCGCAAATCTTCGAGGTGTTCGAGAAAAGACTTGTTCATGCGCTTATTCTTTTTTGTGGCGCGGCCACAGGAGACGAAAAAAAAGATACGTTATGCTCATGGAAATGCAGGCATCGGCAACATTAAAAGCGGGCCACGCCCAGCGCGTTTTCCAGTGAAAATCCAAAAAATCAATCACATGACCGACGCTCCAACGATCGATCAAGTTGCCCACAGCTCCGCTTATAATCAGCGCGGCCAGCAAATTGACTTCCGTTTTTTTCCAGTCCAATTGCCGCGCCCACCATAACCCTGCGCCAAGAATGACCAAGGCGATCAAGCCCATCAAAAAATTGTTTCCCTGCAAAAAACCGAAGGCGATGCCGTCGTTGCGAACGTAAGTCAGATTGAAGAAACCGGGGATCACCGCGCGGCTTTCGCCAAGAGACATCGTCCGAACAACAAGCTGTTTGACGAGCTGATCCAGAGCGAGAGCGGCGATGAAGACAGCGGCGAAAAGAGGGCGCGGACGCGGAAAATTTTTCTTAGGGGTGTCGTTCATTTTTATAGTTTGATAATTTTATCTATCCTGTGATGCCCATTTTTCACGCGCTCCCGCGCGAAAAATGGGAGATTGCTTCGCTTCCCTCGCTCGCAATGACAATGCTACACGTATAGCGCTGTCATTGCGAGGAGCGAGAGCGACGAAGCAATCTCGGGCGCAGGGGAGGTAAAAAAATGTTTCATCAATGTGTCAATGCAAAGTTAATCCACTTTACTGACTAATCCTGTAACCACACGCGCGCAGCGCGGGCAGAGTTCAGGGTGAGCCGTGTTTTGCCCGATTTCTTCCGAGTATTTCCAGCAGCGGGCGCAACGCTTGCCCGGCGCGCGTTGAGCTTGAATCTTGGTTTCTTGGCCTGTTGTGAGGCGAACCTTGGAAACGATGAAAAGCTCTTCCAATACATCCGCGTCTTGCGGCTTAACATCCGGCGAAACAATTTCCACCGCCGCTTCTAAACTCTTGCCGATTTCCTTGCGTTGGCGCATTGCTTCCAGTTGCTCATTCGCAGCGGAACGGAGGGTTAACAATTTTTCCCAGCGCGCGTCGAAGTTGTCCGCCACGGCAATCACGCGCGGTTTGGGGAACTCCGCTAGATGAACCGGTTCGCGCAAAAATTCTTTTTGATCCCATTCCTTGTCTTTGGCTGCAAGGTTCTGCCACGCTTCCTCGGCGGTGAACGGCGCGAGCGGCGCGAGCAGTTTGCAGAGCGTCTCCGCGATTTCCCGCATTGCCGTTTGCGCGGCGCGGCGGCGCGGGTCGTTGGCGGCGTCGCAGTAAAGGCGGTCTTTCAAAACATCCACATACAACGAGGACAGTTCCACCGCGCAAAAGCGATTTAAGATGTGATAGACTTGATGAAATTCATAATTTTCATACGCCTTCAAGATAGCTTTCACCGCTTCCTGCAAGCGGCGGATGACGTAAGTGTCCAACTCTGTCCAATCCTTTTCTGGAACCGAATGCGCGGCGGGATCGAAATCATGCAAGTTGCCCAGCAAGATGCGAAGCGTGTTGCGCAGAAGGCGGTAGGCGTCCGTCACGCGCTTGAAAATTTCTTCCGAAAACGGCACATCGTCGCGGTAGTCTTGGCTGGCGACCCAGAGCCGAAGCACGTCCGCGCCGTATTGGCCGACGAACTCCATCAATCCGGCGGGCTTTTGGTGCGCGTTGGACTTGGAAAGTTTCTTGCCGTCCATATCCACCACGAAGCCGTTCGTGAGAACCTCGCGGTAAGGCGGCTCGCCGGTTAGCGCGATGGATAAGAGAAGAGACGATTGGAACCAGCCGCGATGTTGGTCGCTGCCTTCCAAGTATAAATCCGCAGGGAAGTAATCCATCTGCTTTTGCATCACCGCGGCGTAGCTGAAACCGGAATCAATCCACACATCCAAAGTGTCCGCTCCTTTGGTCAAGCCGCTTGGCAAGCCGAGGCGCACGGCCATCTTTTCGTCCGTGAACCAGACGTTCGTGCCTTCTTTCTTCACAATCTCGGCGAACTTGCGCACAACATCGGCGCGCAGCACGGGTTGGTCATCGGCATCATAAAAAACAGGAATCGGCACGCCCCATGCGCGTTGGCGGGAGATGCACCAGTCCGGCCTGCTTTCCACCGCGCCGCGAATGCGGTTGACGCCCCACGACGGCTCCCACTTCACTTTGTCAATGGCATCCAAAGCTTTTTGGCAGAGGTCAACCACTTTAATAAACCATTGATTCACGCATCGGAAAATGATGGGCGTTTTGGAACGCCAACAGTGCGGGTAACTGTGCGTGTAAGATTCCGTCGCTAACAAATGGCCGCTTTTTTTGAGCATTTCCACAATCGGCGCGTTGGCGGCAAAAACATATTTTCCGACAAGCTCCGGCACGCCGCATTCTGCCGTCAGCTTGCCATTTTCGTCCACAGGCGAAAGCAAGTCGAGGCCGTGTTTCATGCCGAGCTGATAATCGTCGTAACCGTGGCCGGGGGCGATGTGGACAATGCCCGTGCCTGAATCTTCCGTCACAAAATCCGCCGCATAAATTCTGGACTCGCGCGGCAAAAAAGGATGATGATAAAACAAGTCAATAAGATCTTCTCCTTTTAAGGAACGATGAATTTTGAAAGGAAGTTGCGACGCGATAGAAACAGCATCGAGGCGGCTCTTGGCGAAAATGAAGAATCTGCCTTCGTTTTCCGCTAAGACATATTCCATGTTAGCTCGCACTGCTGCGGCAAGATTGGCTGGCAATGTCCAAGGAGTCGTCGTCCAAACTAAAAGAGATGTGTTTTCAGGAAACTTTTTCGCGGCGATGCATACGGCGATTAAAGGAAACGCGACATAAATCGCCGGATCGTTGCGGTCTTGATATTCCACCTCTGCTTCCGCCAGAGCTGTTTGGCAGCCCGTGCTCCAAAGCACTGGTCTCATGCCTCGATAGACTAATCCGCGTTCAATAAGCCCGGCAAGGCCGCGCAAAATTTCGGCTTCGTAAGCCGGATTCATCGTTAAATAAGGATTTTGCCACTCGCCGAAAACGCCGAGCCGTTGGAATTGCTCGCGTTGGATGGCGATGTATTTTTGCGCATAAGCTTCGCACCGGCGGCGAACATCCGCCGCGTCGCGCTTGCCGTCCGTTTTTTGAGTGGTTTCGAGTTCCTGCATCACCTTGTGCTCGATGGGCAGTCCGTGGCAATCCCAACCCGGCAAGAATGGAGAATAAAAACCCTCCATGTTTTTGGATTTCAGCACAATGTCTTTGAGCGTCATGTTCAGGGCGTGACCTATGTGCGCGTCGCCGTTGGCGAAGGGCGGGCCGTCATGCAACACGAATTTTTTGCCGGTTTTGCGCTTTTGCAAAAGCTGCGCGTAAATGTCCGCTTTTTTCCACAGCTCGACTAAAAAAGGCTCGCGCTTGGGCAACTCCGCGCGCATGGGAAAAGTCGTTCGCGGCAATAAAATGGTGTTTTTGTATTCCATAGAAAAGGGAAAGTATATCCAGTTTTCCTGTGCCCTTAAATCGAAAAATCCAGCGCGCTGCGTTCTTTGGAAGGGACGGCGAGCACTTCGTCTGTTTCGCTAAGGGGTTTGTCAGTCAAAGAATGAAGTTTATAGCCGAGTTGGACGAGGAAAGCGCAGCATCGGCGGTGAACTTCCGGCGAATGAGTGGCGAGAAAGATTGTGGGCATGAATGCGCGCAAGGTTTCTTCCGCGCCGCATAACACGTCGTATTCCGCGCCTTCAACATCAATTTTGATCAAATTAGGCGGGAAAATTTCTTTGTGAAAGCAGAGGTCGTCCAGCTTGAGCACTTGCACGCAAAGGTTGCCTTCGGGAGATATTTTTCCTGTAAAAAAGTCGTTGGCGGGGACGTGAAAAGTTGTTTCTCCTCTGCTGCGGCCAACGGCGGCGGAGAAGACCGTCGCGTTTTCGACGTGGTTTAAGATCAAATGCCGATGGAGAAATCCGACGTTGCGCGGCACGGGTTCAAAAGAAAAAACGTGGCCGTCGGGCTTGGTTAATTCTGCGGCGAGAAGCGTGTAAAAGCCGACATTGGCGCCGATGTCATAGACGATCATATTGGGCTTGACGGCTTGGGTGAAGCGTTTTTGCTTGTCGGATTCGTAGCAGCCGAGCCAAAAGCCGGCCACGCCGGAGCCTTTAATCCATCTTTTTCCCCTTAATTTGCCGCTCAAGATGGGCAAGACGCTGTTGGAAGGGATGAGCTTTAAAGGAAGGCGCAATGCTTTGCCAAGGAATGTGCGGTTGGTGATCATGGATTTTTTTGGAGGTAAGAAACAACGGCTTGAGCGAGGTCTTTGGGGTGCGGCGTTTCGCGTTGGATGCGGCAAGCGGGCATGCGCTGCAACTCTGCGATGGCTTCGGCGAGAGCCTCTGCTTTGTCCGATGGGAAAACGCGGCCGGAGCTGGAAGGCAATACAAGGTCAACAGCGCAGCCGACGCGGTCGCTCACGATAATGTTCAGGCCGAATTGCATCGCTTCATTGACGACGAGACCCCATGTTTCGCCATAGCTGGAAGGGAGGATGAAGGTGTCGGCGATGGAATAAAACTCGCCCAACTCGGATTGGTTTTTGAATCCGACAAAACGCGCTCTGTCGCCGAGGTAAAGGCGCGCTTCTTTTTCAAACGCCGCGCGCAGCTCGCCGTCGCCAACGACGAAGAGCCAGAGCTTTTCCCTGATTTCTTCGGGTAAGAGGCGAATGGATTCGGTGATGATGAGAGGGTTTTTAGGCGGGTGCAGTTTGCCGCAAAACATGAGCACATGAGCATCGGCGGGAATGCCCATCTTTTCGCGCAGTTCCTCGCGTTGGGGAAGCCATTGATCCGCGTAACGCGCGAAGAAGTCCACGTCTACGGCGTAAAAAACCTTGGTCATTTTTTTGTTTTTCACGCCTAGGCGGCGGTAGTGCTTTTCCGAAAGAGAACCGATGGGGAAAAAGTGATGAAATTGGCGGTAGTAAAGTTTAAGCGCATGGTCCCGCAACCAATTTTTGAAAGGGGAACGCTGGGTGGCGACATCGCTTGTTTCGGCGCGCAAGAGCAGCTTGTTTTTTCGCAATTTAAGAAGGCAAGTGGCAGCGCTGATAAAAAGAGGAGAATAGCTAAACACTAAAACGGCGTCAGGCCGGAATTGGTTGATTTGTTTTGCTGCGCGCCATGCGATTTTTGCGCCATTCAACCCGCGCAAACGGTTGATGTGGCCTTGCGATAAAAAGACATGATCAAAGCCGGAGGTGGGAGCGGAATCCCAAACGACTTTGGTTTTGAAATAGGGGTCTTCTTCGCCATTGACTCCGTGATCACAACCGAAAAAGACGCGCGTTTGGATGTCTTCCTGCTTGCTAAGCTCCCGAAAAACGGGGGCAAAGTATTGGATGGGATGTGTTACGAGAACAGCTAAACGGCGGGCCGAATGATCAGAAAAAGACGGCATTACAACGTTTGCAAAAAGCGGACGAGCTGCTCTCGATTAGGGCTGGCTGCGTGGCGGACGTAGAAGCCGGAGGCTGCGACGGCCAGTTGCAACGAATGAGCGACGCTCAATCCTAAAAGTTTGCCGATGACAAAACCGGCGTTGAAGTGATCTCCGGCGCCTGTCGTGATTTTAGGTTTGGAGGTGAAGGGGCCGTTCACAAAAACTTCGCCGTTAGCGTCTGCGCCGCAAGCGAAGGAGGTGGGATGGATCACGACGTTGCAAACGCCGAGCTTTTCACGGATGGCTCCGGCAAGGCCTGCGTAGCCTTGGGGCGTCTTGGCCGAGTTTTTGAGACGCAGCACTTTGCTGACGTGAATCGCTTCGCGTTCGTTGAGGCCGAGCACGACTTCATGCTGGGATTGAAACTCGCCGATGATTTTCAGCGCGGCGATTAAGTCCGCGTCAATGCGTTTGGCGGGATCGGCTAAATCAAAAAAGACGAGTTTTCGCGGTTCATTTTGCGCGGGCTTGAATTCGGTCAGCAATTTTTTCCATAAGGCGGACATGTGCGGCAACATCGTCCAATTGACCATGCCGATGAAATGGGCGTTTTTCCAAACCTTGCGAAATTCTTTTTCTCCCATCCGTTTTTTGATGCTTTCCCAGCTTACTTCTTGGACGGTGGCTTGTTGGCCGAACATCAGTTTGCCGTCAGAGAATTCAAAAGCGGAGGTTGAACCCGGTTCGGTGATGCTGTGGACTTTGGAGCGTTTGGCGAATTCGGAGAAGAGGGGATGGATTTTGGGATGGCCGAGCATGCCGATGTAGTCCACAGGCGCGCCCAGTGTGGCCATGGCAAAGCCCATGATCGGGCCGTTGCCGCCGATTTTTTCCATTACCGGCACAATTTCAAAATTCGTGCTCTTGCCTGCAGCTTCAGAGATGCGTTTGGAAAACGAGGAGATGGAAGAGAAGGGGGTGTATTTAGTGGAGCTTTGGCGTTGTTCCACGATGTGAAAAATGGTGTCGACAAAGCCGTCGAACCCCAATAGACAATTGAATTTTAAAAGTTGAGCGCGGGAGCCAATTAATCGCTCAGCTGTTTGGCGTGCAAGGCGGGAGTCAGTCATAAGAAAGAGATGGTAGCAGAAATCACTTTCTTTGACAAGCAAGTGTTGGTCAGGGTTATGTCGCCGTTTGGGTTATGGCGTTTCTGCGTTGCGGGGGAATTTTGTTTTAGGGAGTGAGGCCGCCTTTTAGCGCTTCAGGTGTGTGAGCGTACGATTCTTCGATGGGCAGTGTGATTTTCAAACCTTTCTCCGAGCTTCCGCCGCCGGTTTTTTGGCGCACGAGGGCATAATTTTTTATAAAGTCTTTGAGTTTTTCAAAGTTCCATGTTTTGCCTGTTTCCTTCGTTTCTTTTGCATATTCGCTGATGGCTTTTTGACACAGTTTCACGAGAGGGAAAAGTCCGTGGGGGTGGTTAAAGAATTCTTTTTTATGGGTGTGGAGGTAATCCGTTAAATTGCATAAATCCGGTTTGCCAATTTTGGAAGAGATTGTGATGGGGTCTAAAAAGAAGAGGGAATCATGTTTTTTTTGATTGATGATTTCAAGGTTGTTTGCGACGGCGTGAACGAGAAGCGCATAAGTTCGGGCTACTATAAATTCTCTATTAGTGTAAGGTCGGTTTTCCGTTGGCTCGGGTTGTGGGGTTGATGTATTCGGTATTTTTTCTTTTTCATCTTTCAAGAGGAAAAAGCCGGCTCTCGTTGGGCTTCCCTCGACGAGGAGGGATGTTGGTTCTACAAAATCACGGTATTTGCCCGTGGGATCTACATTATTTTCGATGTGAATTTCGGCTTCCGCAAACATGGCGATAAAAGCTCGATCTCCTGCTTCTCTCTCTTCCATCAATTTACCAAGAAGCGGATTTTTGCTGACAAAAGTGTCGATATCTTGAAAAAAAGAAAGCCCCCTGTTTTTCCTTCGGCGATTGACGACAGCAAAGTAAAGCTCTTCTTTAAATTGGGGATCAAGCAGTTCGAGCTCGATGGTTGTTTCAAAGAGAGGATTGTCCATAAAAATGGGAGAAGGTGACAAGTGATTGTGTGTATAGGTGTTCAAAACGTCAAGGGGAAGGGAGGGGTAGTGTTGATTTCGCTGAACGACGAATAGCTTTTGATAGGTCATTTCCCGATGGTGAAGCGAGTTGGGAATCCAGAGGTCTGGATTCCCGCTTTCGCGGGAATGACACGGAGAAAAAGCGTTTTCTCGACAGACTTACACTTCCAATCCGAGGGAGGGCAGTTCTTGTTAAAAATCTTGGGGTTGGGTAGGATGGGTGGAGTTTTGAGTTGCATGAATGTGCTTGTTATCAAACCGGATCATTTGGGGGATTTTGCATTGGCATTGCCTTCGCTTTGGGAGGTTAAGAGGTTGGTGGGGGTGGATGGCCGTTTGGATGTTGTGGCTGGCAGGGCTAATTGCGAGTGGTCTAAGATTTTAGGCTGGTTGCCCAATATTTTCCCTATGGATCATCCGCGCTATTTTCGCCCCCGGAGGAGATTTGCGCCTGTGGAGATTGCGCGGGCTTTCAGGCTGGGATTGGTTCTTAGGAAGAATAGGTATGATTACGCTGTTGAGCTGACTTCAACCGTCAATGACTGGTTGGGGAAGTTTGTTTTTATTGTTGCTGGCGCGAAGGCGCGCTCGGGGGCAAGGGGCGCTTATGATTTTTTGTTGCATGAAGCTCATGCGGTGGATTTAGGGCATCAGACTGAGATATTGGCTCAGCGTTTTCCGAGGGGGTGGGGGATTTTCGGCAAGGCGGATCCGCAGGAGTTTATGCCGTCTCGCTTGCGTTGGAGTCATGCTTCTCGCCATGATGTTATTCTTCTTTCGCCGTATGCGGGAACTTCGGCGAAGGAGTGGCCTCTTTCTTGTTGGAAGGAGTTGATGGGAAAATTGGAGGGGCATCCTTTAAGAATTTTGGTTCCTTCCGGGCGCAAAAGTGATGCTCTTGTTCTTTGCGAGGGCAGAGATGAGCTTTTGGTTTATACAAATTCGATTTCAGAAACTTTGGAATATCTTTGTGAAGCCCGTTTTGTGGTCGCGACGGATAGCGCGACGGCTCACTTTTGTTGGTTAACCGGAACGCCTCTCATTCAGATTTTTTCAGGCACTACCGAGCCTGATCGCTGGGCGTCTTTAGCCAAGGGAGCGCGTTTGGATTCGTTTCCTTCGTGTCATCCCTGCCATCTGGAGGTTTGCAATCAGTTTCAGCATGATTGTATGTCAGGGATTGATGTTGAGAGCGTGGCGCGTTGTATTTGTGACAATGGGTTTCTGGGTTCTAGTCGGTCTGCTTGACTATAGCATTTCACCTAGACATTGGCGCATACCTTAATTCTCGAAAAACAAGACAACACCCTTTTTTGCGGCTTGCCTTCCTGTCATTCCCGAGAGCGAAGCGAGTCGGGAATCCAGAGCATTGCTCTTGTGGAAAGACTTCTGGTTTCCCGCTTTCGCGGGAATGACACGGTGGAAAAGTGAAAGAGTAAAGACGTATGACCTATTGACGCGAGAATTGGCGCATGCGCCAATGTTATTGTTAACTGCTATGTTCTTCTTTTTGTTCAGCGCGTTTACGTTTGGTGTGGTCGAGGATTTTTTTGCGCATACGCAGGCTCTTTGGCGTGACTTCAATATACTCGTCTGCAGCGATATATTCCAGCGCACGTTCGAGGCTCATTTTTAAAGCCGGGGTGAGCTGGATGCCTTTGCCATCGCCTTGCGAGCGCATGTTGGTGAGGTGTTTGGCTTTGCAGGCGTTGACGACGATGTCGTCGGGGCGGCAGTGTTCGCCGACAATCATGCCGCTATAGACTTCTTCGCTTGGGCCGACGAACATCCGCCCGCGTTCTTGCAATTGGTTGAGAGTGTAAGACATGGATTTTCCGTCTTCCAGAGCGACCATGACGCCCGCGTCGCGCGAGGCGATTTCTCCGCGGTGAGGCCCGTATTCTTTGAAGATGTGGCTCATGACGCCGAGGCCGCGAGTGAGGTTCATGAGGTCCGTTTCAAAACCAATGAGGCCGCGTGTGGGCATAGCTGCTTCGATGGCCACGCTGATTTCTTGATGCTTCATGTTGACCACTTCGGCGCGTCGGGCGGCGAGGTTTTGCAGCACGTCGCCGAGGCGATCGTTCGGCACGTCCACATAAAGCGTTTCGATGGGTTCAAGGCGGTTGCCTTGTTCGTCATGACGGTAAATGACTTGAGGGCGCGAGACCATGACTTCAAATCCTTCGCGGCGCATTTGCTCAACGAGGATGGCGATTTGCATTTCGCCGCGCGCTTTGATGTTAAACGTCCCTGCCGTGTCTGTTTCTTCCACTTGCAAGCTGACGTTCGCGCGCGTTTCTTTGATGAGGCGGTCGCGGAGATGGCGGGCGGTGAGGAATTTGCCTTCGCGTCCGGCTAGGGGCGAGTCGTTGACCATGAACTGCATTTCAATCGTCGGCGGATCAATGGCGACGAAGGGCAGGGGCAGGCGTTCTTCGTTGTCGGCAATCGTATCGCCGATGAAAACGTCTTCGAGGCCGGCGATGCCGATGATGTTGCCGGCGGAAGCTTCTTCCAGTTCGATTTGTTCAAGGCCGTGATAGGAAAGGATTTTTGTTACTTTACCTTTGGTGACGCCGCCTTCACCGTGCAAACACACGATGGGATCGCCAGCTTTCAGTTGGCCGCTTAGGATTTTTCCGAAGGCGATGCGCCCCACGTAGTCGCTGTAATCCAAGTTTGCCACGAGCATGGAGAAGTGTCCGTTGTTGATAACGCCGGGCGGCGGCACTTTTTGGATAATTGCTTCGTAAAGAGCGTCCATGTTGCGCGGTTCCGACGGGATGGAGCCTTTCCATTCTGGGAAAGCAAAGCCTTCCTTAGCGGAGGCATAAACGACGGGGAAGTCTAGCTGCTGGTCTGTGGCGTTGAGTTCAAGGAAAAGCTCAAACACTTTGTCGAGGACTTCATGGGGGCGGGCGTTTTCGCGGTCTATTTTGTTAATGACGATGATAGGCTTGGCTCCAACGGCAAGCGCTTTGCGCAGGACGAATTTTGTTTGCGCTTGCGGGCCTTCCGAGGCGTCCACGACGAGCAGCACGCCGTCAATCATGCGGAGGATGCGTTCCACCTCGCCGCCGAAGTCCGCGTGGCCGGGGGTGTCTACGATGTTGATGTGATAATCTTTCCATTGGAACGCGGCGTTTTTGGCGCGAATGGTGATGCCTTTTTCGCGTTCCAGATCCATCGAATCCATCACGCGCTCGACGACGGCTTGGTTGGAACGGAACGTTCCGGATTGGCGCAGGAGCTGATCCACGAGCGTCGTTTTGCCGTGGTCAACGTGAGCGATAATAGCGATGTTGCGAATGTTTTTCATAAAGGTGGGGGCCGCTAAAAAAGCGGTGATTAAGAGTGGAGGCGTTCGGCCTCGCGGGTGGATTGGCGGAGGAAGCTGCGGATGTGCTCCCACGCGGGTGATTCGGCCATTTCTTTGACCGTGAAAGGCAGGCGCGACGACCAGTTGCTGTCCGCCACGGGGCCCGGCACGTTGAAGCGCAGTTTCAGGCCGAGCGCGTCGGTGATCATCAAAATCGCCAGCCAAGAGCGGCTATGAAGCAAGCGACGGCAAGCTCCTTCGCGCACTTGTGGTTCGTAATCGCGTATCATCGCGCGATCGTCCAGCCGCGCGAAACGCTGGGTGCGGTAGATTTCCCAACTTGTGCGCGTGGCGTGTTCTTCAAAATTTTTTTCTAGTTTACCGGCGGCGCGGCGGCGTTCCATTTCTTTAAATTCCGTCCACCAATTTTCCCAAAAGCCGAGCATCGTTTCGTGATCGTGCGTGGAGAGCGTTGCAACGGAAAGAACGGGATAGTCTTCGGGCTTTTTGTATTCTTGGCTTTGTTGCTCTCTTTCGAAGATGGGGATTTTGAATCCGCTGACGCCTAAATCAGTCAGAGACGGACGCACATAGTCGGGAACAAGGCCTAAATCTTCCGCAATGACCGTTGCGTCGCCCGCCGCTTCTAAAATCATGCGCAATCGTTCTTCGCCCTCTTGTCGGTTGAGCTTGGTGTCTTCCGTTTTTTCGTCGCTGCGCGGAAGGAAGCGCGGCAGGTCGCCCGCCTTGGCCTTGGCTTTTTCCGGCGTCAGGTTGACGTAAAGACCGTTGTCTTTCGGTTGCCAAGGGAAGGCGTAAATGCGGTAAAGGCCAAGCACGTGATCAATGCGGAAAAGATGGAAATAACGGACGGTTTGGCGAATGCGTTGCCGCCACCATGAGTAATCATCGGCTTTCATGGTTGCCCAGTTATAAACGGGAACGCCCCAATTTTGGCCCCATTTTTCCGTGAAGAAATCGCCTTTGAACCAGCTTTCCGGCGGCGCGCCGCCCGACCATTTGAGGTCAAACCATTGAGGATGCGCCCATACGTCCGCGCTGCAACGGCTGATGCCGAAGGGCGCGTCGCCCATGAGATAAACGCCTTGGGATTCGGCTTCCGCGCGGACTTCCGACCATTGGCGATGCAGCAGCCATTGGACGAAGCTGAAGAATTCCCGTTGCGCGAGGAAAGCTTTTTTTTCTTCCGCAGGAAGCGCGGCTAGCCATTTCCTTGCGGCGGCGGGCGTTTGATGTTCTTTGGGCCAGCGTTCCCAATCAGGATGGCCGTGTTTTTTCATCAACGCTCGGAAAAGGGTGTAGTCTTCCAGCCAGTTTTTTTCTTCTTTGAGGAAAGAGGCGAAGGCTTTTTTGTCGGACGCGGCGGTTTTGGCTTTGGGCGCGACGAATTTTTTGAAGGCGTAATCTAACAAGTCGCGCTTTAGTTTTTTGACCTGTTTATATTGAACCGAACCGGCGCGCAGCGTTTTTAATAAAGGCGCGCTGGCCATTTTTTTGATGTCTGCCGCCGTTAGGCAGGGGATGAGTTTAGGCGTGATCTCAAGCGTCGTCGGTTCAAGCGCGAAGGCGCTGACGGCGTTGTAGGGGCTGTGGTCGTCGCCTGTTTCGTTAATGGGCAGGATTTGCAGGACGGAAAAACCTTGTTTGCGGCACCACGCAATCATTTGGCGGACGCTGCCCGTGTCGCCAATGCCCATATCCGACGCCGTTCGCAAAGCGAAAACCGGCGCAAATACTCCAGTGCGACGTTGGTTAATGTCCAATTTCATGAAAAGGGAGATAGTGCCCCGAAAGGGGTAGCCTCGTCAAGGCTGACCCCTTGTTGCATTGCAACAACTAAACGAGAAAAAGTGCAAATTAATACCGATAAAACTCCGGCTTGAAGGGGCCTTTGACGGAGATACCGATGTAGTCGGCTTGTTCTTTGGTGAGTTGGGTGAGTTCCACGCCAAGTTTTTTCAGGTGCAACCGCGCGACGCGTTCGTCAAGGGTTTTGGGGAGGATGTAGACTTGGTTTTTATATTTCTTGGAATTGGTGAACAATTCGATTTGAGCAATCGTTTGATTGGTGAAAGAAACCGACATCACAAAACTGGGGTGGCCTGTGGCGCAGCCGAGGTTCATCAACCGGCCTTCGGCGAGGATGGTGACGACTTTGCCGTCGGGCCAAACGGCTTGATCCACTTGCGGCTTGATGTTGACGCGCTTGAGCTTGGGGTCGTTGAAAACGGAAGCCACGTCTATTTCCAAGTCAAAGTGGCCGATGTTGGACACGATGGCTTGGTTTTTCATGGCGTCCATGTGACGCCGTGTGATGATGTCGCGGTTGCCCGTGGCGGTGACGAAAATGTCGGCGAAGGAAGCGGCCTTATCCAGCGTCGTCACTTCGTAGCCTTCCATCGCGGCTTGCAGGGCGCAGATGGGGTCAACTTCCGTAATCATGACGCGCGCGCCTTGGCCGCGCAGGGCTTGGGCGCAGCCTTTGCCGACGTCGCCGTAGCCGCAGACGACGCAGATTTTGCCCGCGACCATCACGTCCGTGGCGCGTTTGAGGCCGTCCAGCAATGATTCGCGGCAGCCGTAGAGATTGTCGAACTTGGATTTTGTGGCGGAGTTGTTGACGTTGAATGCGGGCATTTTCAGTTCACCGCGCTCGGCCATTTGATAAAGACGATGCACGCCGGTGGTGGTTTCTTCCGAGAGGCCGCGAATGTCTTTGAGCAGATGCGGGAATTTTTGGTGAACCATGAGCGTCAAATCGCCGCCGTCGTCGAGGAGCATATTGGGGCCTGAACCATCGGGCCAGCGCAGGGTTTGTTCGATGCACCAGTCGTATTCTTCCAGCGTTTCGCCTTTCCACGCGAAGACGGGAATGCCTTCGGCGGCAATGGCGGCTGCGGCTTGGTCTTGAGTGGAGAAGATATTGCAGGACGACCAGCGCACGCTTGCGCCGAGTTTGATCAACGTTTCGATCAGCACGGCGGTTTGGATGGTCATGTGCAGACAGCCCACGATTTTCGCGCCTGCCAGAGGTTTGGAAGTTTCGTATTCTTCGCGCAGAGCCATCAGGCCGGGCATTTCGCTTTCGGCGATGATGATTTCCTTGCGGCCCAGTTCCGCGAGGCTCATGTCTTTGACTTTATAATCGTGAGAATGGTTTGTTTTTTTAGTTGTCGTGTTCATAAATCTTTTTTTGTTGAAGATGATTAGCTTTTCAAACCGGCTTTTTTGCGCAGTTCAGTTGCCCTGTCCGTGTTTTCCCACGGCGCGTAGTTGAGGCCGGAAGCATAGCCGAAGTGGCCGTATTGGTTGGTGAGGCTGTAAATGGGGCGGAGGAGGTTGAGTTGTTTAACGATGTCGGCGGGTTTGAAGCTGAACGTTTTCAAAACGGCTTCGACGATTCTGTCTTCGTCAATTTTATGCGTGCCGAAGGTATCAATGCAAACCGAGACCGGCTTAGGATGGCCGATGGCGTAGGCGAACTGGATTTCCGCTTTATCCGCGAGACCGGCGGCCACGATGTTTTTGGCCACGTAACGCCCCATGTAAGCCGCGCTGCGGTCAACTTTCGACGGGTCTTTGCCGCTAAACGCGCCGCCGCCATGCCTCCCCATGCCGCCGTAGCTGTCCACGATGATTTTGCGTCCCGTGAGGCCGCTGTCGCCCTCCGGCCCGCCAATGACAAAGCGTCCCGTGGGGTTGACGAGATATTCGGTTTTGGAATCAAGCAGACGAGCCGGAATCACCTTTTTGATGACGTGGTTGATCACAAAGCTTTCGATGGTTTTGTGAGCGACATCGGCGGAGTGCTGCGTGGAGACCACCACCGCGCTAATGCGCTTGGGTTTGCCGTCCACGTATTGAACGGAAACTTGCGTTTTGGAATCAGGCCGCAGCCATTTTGCTTTGCCGGTTTTGCGTAGTTTATTGAGATGGCGGCCCAGTTGATGCGCGAACATAATCGGCGCGGGCATGAGTTCTTTCGTCTCGCGCGTCGCGTAGCCGAACATGAGTCCCTGATCGCCGGCGCCTTGTTCGGCGGTTTTTTTGCCTTCCACTTTACGCGCGTCCACGCCTTGAGCGATGTCATGGCTCTGGCCGGTGAGGGCGTTGATGATGAAAATTTTGTCGGCGTGGAAAATGTCGCCGTCGTGCGTGTAGCCGATTTTGCGGATTTGCTCGCGGACGATGTGTTTAAAATTCAATTCCGCCTTGGTGGTGATTTCACCGGCAATGACGACAAGATTGCTTTTCACCAGCGTTTCGCACGCCACGCGGCTGTGGGGGTCTTTGGCCAAGCAGGCGTCCAGCACCGCGTCGGAAATGGCGTCGCAAACTTTGTCCGGATGGCCTTCGCCAACGGATTCAGAAGAGAAGATATAGGAATTTAGCATAAGGGTTAAAATAGGAGGGCTTGAAAAGATGGCAAGTAAAATATTGATGTATCATGATGGATTGATATATTTGCTTCTTAATGAAGAATTCGTCTGCGCGCATAGTTGTTTCCAAGCTCAAGTTATTGACGCTTTTGTCCGACCCGACGCGCCTGCGTTTGCTGGCCGTTTTGCGTTATCATGAGTTATCCGTGGCGGAGTTGCAGGAGTGTCTTCGCGTCGGCCAATCGCGCATTTCCATGCATTTGGCGCAGCTCAAATCAGTGGGTTTGTTGCAGAGCCGCCGTGAAGGGCAGCGCGCGTATTATCGCATGGCGGAGGATTTGCCGGCGGATTTCGATCCGTTTTTGACCGTCGCTTTTCAGGCGGCGAACGAGTTGCCGCGGGATAAGGAGACGTTGCAATTGGTTTTGAAAAAGCGGCGGGAGCAAACGGAGCGTTATTTTAACATGCTCGCTGGACGGTTGGGGAAAAACTATTGCCCGGGGCGGTCGTGGGAAGCGTGGGGGCGGCTTTTTTTGCAACTCGCGCCGCCGCTTGTCATCGCTGACCTCGGCGCGGGCGAGGGATTGCTTTCTCAACTTCTCGCAAAGGGAGCCAAGAAAGTCATCGCCGTGGATAATTCGCCTAAGATGGTGGAAGTCGGCAAAGCTCTTGCCGCGCGCAACAAGTTGGTGAATTTAGAATATCGTTTGGGCGATATGGAGGAACCGCCCCTTGCGCCTTCGTCGGTGGATGTGGTTATTTTCAGCCAAGCTTTGCACCACGCTGTCCAGCCGGAACGGGCGTTGGCGGCCGGTCATCGCATCCTTAAAACCGGCGGGCGGTTATTTGCTCTTGATCTTAACCAGCATCGCTTTGAAAAGGCGCGCAAGCTTTATGCCGATGTCTGGCTTGGCTTTGCAGAGGCTGATTTGCGGCGCATGTTGCAGAAGGCGGGGTTTAGGGAAATTCATGTCGCAGCGATGGCGAAGGAAACCGAAGCGCCTTTTTTCCAGCCTATTTTGGCTTCGGCGAGGAAGTGAAGTTTTTTTTCAGTATTGATGAATGAAAGGCGGGGGGTAAGCTTCTTTTATGGACGTTATCGAAGCTATTTTGACTCGGCGGAGTATCCGCAAATACACCAATCAACCCGTGCCTGCGCAAGTGATGGAAGATTTGTTGCTTGCCGCAATGAACGCGCCGTCGGCGGGGAATGGGCAGCCGTGGCATTTCATTGTGGTGAAAGATAAAAAAGTGATGCAAGCCATGATGGCGGTGCATCCTCATGCGGCGATGTTGGAGGAAGCGTCGGTGGCCATTGTTGTTTGCGCCGATGAGAAGTTGGAAAAGTATAAAGGCTTTTGGCCACAGGATTGTTCCGCTGCGACCATCAATGTGCTGCTCACCGCTCACGCTCACGGACTGGGCGCGGTGTGGGTGGGTGTTTATCCTGATGAAGAAAGGGTGCGCGGCGTTCGCGCGGCGTTGCGCGCGCCAGAGCATATCCACCCTTTTTCCATTATCCCGATGGGATTTCCAGCCGAACAAAAACCGGCCAAGGAGCTGTTTTCTTCCGATCGAATTCATCATGACGTTTGGTGATGCGGCGGGGTTTTGAGCCAATGGCCGGAAAACTTTACGTCGTTGGAACGCCTATCGGTAATTTGGAAGACATCACCCTGCGCGCGTTGCGGGTTTTAAAGGAAGCGGACGTTATTGCCGCGGAGGATACGCGCCGCACGGGGCTTTTGCTCCAGCATTTTAACATTTCCAAACCGCAAATCAGTTTGCACCGCTTTAATGAAGCGCGGCGGGGCAGCGAGTTGTTGGAGCGTTTTGAGCGCGGTGAAAATATCGCGTTGGTGAGCGACGCAGGCATGCCGGGGATTTCTGATCCGGGCGAGCGGCTGATCCGTGAGTGTTTAAGCAAGGGCGTGGCTGTTGAGGTGATCCCCGGTCCTTCGGCTGTTTTGCACGCTTTGGTGGCGTCGGGTTTTCCCGCTATTCCTTTTTATTTCGGCGGTTTCTTGCCTGTTAAAGGAGGAGGGCGAATCAAGGAGCTGACGGCGGCGGGCGAACGCGATTGCACGAGCGTGTATTTTGAGTCGCCGCACCGCTTGCTGCGCACATTAGATGCGTGCGCAGCGTTATGGCCGGAGAGACTTTGTTGCGTGGCGCGTGAATTGACCAAAAAATTTGAAGAGGTGGTCGTGGGGCGGCCTGCGGAGCTAAAGGAACGCTTTGCCAAACCGCGCGGCGAGATTACTTTTTTGGTGAGCGGCAAGAGTTGACTGCGGCGGATTGTGTCGGGGAAAAATAAAACTTGGGCGCGCTTGTTGGCGCATGGAGGAATCCTGTTGTTTATTTTAGCGGCGGGAGGATGGAGCGTCGCGCATCTGAATTTTCAAACGGAGCTTTTGCCTCTTTTTCCCCAACATTTGCCTTCCGTTCAAACGCTGGCTTACGCGCAGGAGCGATTTTCTTCACAGCGCGAGGTATGGGCGGTCTTTCAACCAAGGTCTGAAGAGGAACGGCGGCAGGCGGAGACCGGTTTGACGCGCGCGGCGGGACGGTTTCAAAAAATGCCGGGCGTTGCTTCGGCGGAAATTTCTTCGGGTTTTACCGCTGCTTTGGGAAAAACAGCGGCGTGGTTGGTTGCCGTTCAGTCGCCGGAACGGTTCGACGCCATTTGCCGCGCCCTGTCGCCGGAAGAAGCGCGAAAGCGGCTTGGCGAGACGGTGAGTCTTTTGGGCGGCGCGTTGGACGCGGATGAACTGGCGCGTTTGAGGATAGATCCGTTGCGGCTTTCCGATTTTTTTGAGGGCAATCCTTTTGGAAAATTTTCCGCAGCAACCGGAAATGCGCAGCCGCTTGCGCTTAAAATCGAAGCTGTTGCGCCGTTGCAAGATTTTGAGGCGTGTCAAAAGTTTGTCGGCGCAACGCGCAAAATTTTAGATCAAGAAATTTCTGAAGCTGGCTTGCGTTCCCGTATTTTGCTCACGGGGCAGCCCGCCTTTACCGCCGAGATTTCAAGCGCGATGCGGCGCGACATGATTTTAATGATAACGGTGGCCGTTGTGTTGGCGTCGCTGGTTTTTTGGATTTTTTATCGTTCGCTTGTTCCTCTTTTATGGATTTTAGCGTTGCAAGTTCTCAACATCCTCGGCGGCTTCATCGCCGCGCAGTTTTTCTTCGGCTCGTTGAACGTGTTGAGCGTTGCTTTCGCCGCCATTTTGATGGGCGTGAGCATGGATTATTGCATTCTGGTTTATCATCACTTCGCGCAAGGGGAGGGGCTGCGGAGCGAGGCATGGAGGCCGTTGCGGCGCGGCATTTGGTTTAGCGCGGTCACCACGGCGGCTTCTTTCGGCATTCTTTATTTTTCCATCTTTCCGGGTTTGCGCCAGCTTGCCGTGTTGATCGGCGCGGGGTTGCTGGTGGGAGCTTGGGGGGCGACGGCGATCTTGCCGCTCGCGCTGTCGCGCCGCCGTTTGCAAATTCCCGCATGGTTGGGGCGTGTTTCTGAAAGGGCGGCGGAGGGGCTTCAAAAGCGCGGTCGCTTTTGGAAAACGGGTTGCATCGCCTTTTTGATTCTTTGCGCAACGGCGGCGCCTTTTGTCCGGCATTATCCTTTTTACGCCGCCGACGCGCGCCGCTTGCAGCCTACGCAGTTGGAGGCTTATCGCGGCCAAGCGCTTTTGCGGGGTTCGCATGAGCCGCCTTCCTTGCCGCTTCTATCCTCCGAGAACGCGGCGCGCAATCGCGTAAAGTGGACGCCGCGGAGTGCGGCTGAATTAGAGCAGATTTTTCAGCAAGCCGGCTTGGACGCTTCGTGGGCGAAGCCGACGTTGGAGGTGTTAAGCGAGTTGAATCAATGGAGCGCGGGCGGGCGCGATTTGGAAATGTTTGCCGCAAGCGCGAATGTTTGGCCTCAACTGCAGCGCGAGCTTGGCGATGCGGCGGCGCGGGATTTCAAGAGACTTTCGCTTTGGATGTTTTTGGCTGTTTTGGGGCTTAGCTTTGCCGCGCTTCGATCCGTCCGGTTGACCGTTTTAAGCATGTGTGCGCTTGGCGGCGGGCTTCTTCTTTTGTTGGCGTTGGTTTACGCGAATCGCGTTTCCATGACGATTGTTTCTTTGCTTTGCGTGCCGCTTTTGATCGGCCTTATCATTGATTACGGTTTGCATATGCTTTTGGAGTTGGAGCATCATAAGGGCGATCTGCGCGCTGTTTTTCGTCAATTGGCCGCGCCGATGAGTTTGACCGGTTTGACGTCTCTCATCGGTTTCAGCGCGCCGTTTGTCAGCAGCCAGCCAGTGTTGCAGAATTTTGGTTTTGTTATGGATTTGGGCGTGATTGCTTCTTTGGCGGTAGGGTTGATGATGTTGCCCGTGTGGTATGGAGGAGGAGCAAGGCGTCCGCATTATTCCGCCGCGTTTTATCGCGCCGGTTGGTTTGCTGCTGCGGAAAGCGCGGCGCGTTGGATTCCCCGGAGATGGTTGAGAGGCTTGGCTAAGTTGGCAGGCTTTTTTTATGCGTGGACGCATCCAGCTAAAGTCGCCGTTGTGCGGCGGAACTTGGCTTTGACGTCGCCGCCGTCCGTTTCTTTTCGTGAAGCGTGCCGCGTTTATCAAAATTTCGGCGCGAATTTGGCCGATTACTTTTACGTCAGCTCGCGTCCGCGCAAGCAGGCGGCGCAAATCATCAGCGAGAGGATGGGTTACGATCATTTGAAAAAAACGCATGAAGCGGGGCGGGGCGCTTTGTTGGTCACCGTTCATCTCGGTTTGTTTGAATTAGGCGGATTGCTCATGCAGGAGTTTGGGTTCCCGACCGCCGCGCTCACTTTTCCAGAGCCGAGCCGCGAGTTGACTCAATGGCGCGCCGCTTACCGCCGGCGTTGGGGAGTGGAGACGATTGAGGTGGGGGAGGATGAATTTGCTTTTTTTGAGATTCTTCGCCAGTTGCGGCAAGGCAAGTTCATCGCAGCGCCTTTAGATAGACCGGGCGATTTTCAAAGCGTCGAAGTCACTTTTCCGGGCGGGCGCGTCCGCTTTGCAAGCGGCGTTCTGCTGATTGCTTTGGCGGCGCAATGTCCTGTCATCCCTTCAACCATTGTCGCCAAAGCGGACGGTTCTTATCGCATCGAGGCGCATCCGCCGCTTGAGTTGAAGCCGCGCGGTTCGCGAGAAGAGACGCTCCATTTCTACGCGCAAAAAATTGCGGATGTAATTTTGCCCACGCTGTGTCAATATCGAACCCAATGGTATCAATTCGTTTCTTTGTCTTGATTTTGATCTTTGCCGCCCCGGCTTTCGCTGAAAGCCGGTTGAGCCATCAAGAACGGCTGGATTTGGAGAGCCGCTTTTCTCAAAAGCAAAAGGAGACGCGTTTTTTGAAAACGGAATTCCGTCAAACGCTTCAACTGGAGGGTTTGAACAAGCCGGTGGTCAGTCGAGGGGAATTTTTTTTTCAAGCTCCCGACCGCTTGAAATTAGAATACACCCAACCGGCTGGCGAACTGGCGTTGTTGCGCGACGGCGCGCTGGTTCTCAAAAAGAATGGAAGACTGCTTGTTAAAAAACAGCTTCAATCTTCTCAAGCGGTGGACAGTGTGGCCTTGCTTCAGCGTTTTTTTACCGATCTCACGGCGGGTTGGGATGAAGATTATGACGTTAGTGTTTGGCGGCGCGGTGAAAAAATCGCCGTTGTGTTGGAGCGAAAAGGCGAGCCGCAGCGCGGCCAGCCCGCCAAGATAGAAACTCTTTTGACGGGGCGGGATTTGGAGCTTCAATCCGTTCGCGTTGCTTTAGGAGAGGGGAACGAATTGTTTTACGAATTTTTTAACGTTCGGCGCAATGCTTCTTTTGATGAAGCTATTTTTGCGTGGCCTAAGGAAGACAACGCTCCCCGCCGCTTGAAACAAAAGGGCGGGAGATGAAGAAACCTCTTACGCCGCATGGTCCGGGTTTTTCATTTATTGATGACGTGGAAATTCTTGAGAAGGGGCGGTCTTTGCGCGCGGTGAAGTGGCTGGACCCTGCAGCCCCGTTTTTTTGCGATCATTTTCCGGAAATGCCCCTCATGCCCGCCGTTTTGCTGGCGGAAGCCGCTGCGCAAGCCGCCGGCAAGCTTTGGGCGTCTGTTCACGGGCAAGAAAAACCGCAGCCTTACGTTCTCGCGCAGATTGAGCGTTTTCGCGTCAAGCGCAATGCGCTTCCCGGACAGACTTTGGAAATCCGTGTGGTTCTTGAAAAAGACTTCGGCGCGCTGGCGCGGTTTCAGGCGGGCGTGAAAGTCAAAGACATTGACATTGCCGAGGGCGTTATTATACTAGGAACGCTTCAGGAGGTGGTGGATGAAAGCTAACTTTTTTCATTTAACAAAACTCGGCGCGGCGGGTCTTATTTTTCTGACTCCTTTTCTCGCGTTGGCGACTCAAGACCAAGACGCTTACAACACGGCTAAACAGAGTATAAAGAGTGAATGGCGCTCCAAGGTTCTTTTAATGCAGGGTATTGGCACGGAATCGTCTATCCGCGAATGGACAATTTATTTTTTTGATGCCGATGTGAAAGATTCCCATGCGCGGCGCGTTGTTGTGAAGAAAGGCGGCGTGGACACTGTTGAGCGCGCGTCTTCCAAAAAGAGCGCGGATGAAGCGTTGGTGTTTGACCCCGCGATGAATCCTGTTCCCGTGGAATCCGCTCTGGCTGCGGCGCGGAGCTATGCCAAGGAAAAAGATATTTCTTATGATGCGGTGCGCGTGCTGTTGCGCAAGCCGTCCAGCGCGGAAGCGCCGGTGTGGCGCGTGGAGATGTTGAAAGGGAAGAAATCGCGCGGGGCGGTTTATCTCGGCAGCCAAGGCGCGGCTGTGACGCGTTATTCCACGCCGGAGGTTTTTAAAGAGGAAGTTGAAGCGGAGAGCGAGGGCTTTTTCAAAGATGTGGAGAACACGTTCCTCGACATTGGCGGCGAGCTGGAGGAATTCTTCACCGGCAAGCGCACGATTTATTGATCTAAGAAGCCGCGCAAAGTTGTTGTGTCGAGCTTGCCTCTGGGCGTGCGCGGTAGTTCTAATGCGGTGTGCCAATGGCGCGGCATTTTCCACGGGGCGATTTTTTTGGCTAATTTTTTTTCTAAAACATCGCGCGATAAGTTTGTTTCCACAGCCGCCGCAAAGTAGTCGCGGCTTTTTTGGCGAATGACAGAGACCCACGCGTCCGAGACGCCGCGGATACGGCGAATCGCCGTCTCAATTTCCGCAGGCGACGCTTTTTTGCCGCCGATGTTGGCCACGGGCTCGGCTCTGCCGACGAGGCGCAATTCGCCTCGACTGTTCCATTCGCCTAAATCCGCCAAAGTGATTTGAGAGCCAGCCGCAACGACGGCTTGGCTTTTCACAACGACGCGATTTTTGAGCAGCTTGACACGGACGTTTTTAAGCGGCTTGCCGACGCTGCGTCCCGACAGGCTGGCGTTGCCGGAGCGGTCGTAACAAATGCCGCCGGTTTCCGAGGAGCCGTAAAAATTATGAATTTTCACGCCGTATTTTTTATAAAAAAGCCGCGCTGTTTTCGCCGCAAGCGGCGCGCCGGCGGAGATGGCCAGCCGCAACGGATGCAGTCGGGCGGCGGAGGGCAGTTGAGCCAGCATCTCGAACACCGTGGGCACGGAGGGAAAAGCCGTCGCGCCGAATTTTTGAATCCATTCGTGAATTTGACGCGGCACAAAGCGATCAGCGCAAATGATGGCTGTGCCTTGGAGCAGCAAAGGCATGACTAAATTGCCGATGCCGTAAGAGTGGCCGAGGGGAATCAGGCCAAGATTCACGTCGTTCGCACGGATTTTCATGGTGGCGATGATGTTTTTGCCGTCGGCCAGTAAATTTTTCGTCGCGCAAAAAAGAGGCTGGCTTTGGCCTGTTGTGCCGGATGTTGTTTTGACGCAGCAAATGTCAGGCGGCGGAAGCGAGGCGCGTTTCAAGTGTTCTATTTTTTCTCCGCGCCAAAGATCATGCGCGCCCAAACGCCGCGCGGTTTCTTTCCATGCTTGCGGGGGCAAAGAAGAGTCGAGAGGCAAGGCCGCCGCGCCGATTTTTTGAAGGGCGAGGAAAACAGCGAACCATTCCGCGCTGTTGGGCAGGCAAAACGCCACGGTATGTCCGGCGCAGGAAGAGAGGCGGCTGGCACGTTGAAGGGCGGTTTCAGTAAGCTCTTGCGCTGTCCATCGCGCGCCTGTGATCGCTTCCGTTAGAACGATTTTTTTTGATTTTTTCTGAACGGTTCGCAGCCAACAATTCCACAAAGAATCTTTCAAAGAAGAATGGCGCAACGGCGGCTTTTTCATAGACTGCGTTAGTATGAGCTTATCGGGGGGAAAAAATCAGCTTCAAAGAGAGGCGTGGGTTTTGATTCCCGCTCATAATGAGGAGGAGACTATTGCCCAAGTCGTTTCCCAAACGGCGCGGCATGTCGCCCAAGTTTGGGTGGTGGCGGACGGTTGCGCGGATGAAACGGCTGCCGCGGCCTGTTCCGCAGGCGCGCGCGTTATTGAACTTCCGCGCCGTCGTGGCAAAGGAGCGGCTTTGAAAGAGGCTTGGAAGATTTTGCTGACTTTTAATGAATGGTCTGCGCTGATTTTGTTGGACGGCGACGGCCAGCATGATCCGTCTTATCTTCCTTCCTTTTTGGAGGTGTGGGGGCAGACAGGGGCGGAAGTTGTTTTAGGGAGGCGGACGTTTGATTCCATGCCTTTGTTGAGGGCGATCACGAACCGTTTTATGTCATTTTCCCTTTCCGCGCTCATTCAAAAAAAAGTAGCCGATTCCCAATGCGGGTTTCGTTTGTTGACGCGGGAATTCATTGCCGAGCAACCGTGGTTGGCGAATCATTTTGAAATTGAATCGGAGATCATTTTCCGCGCGGCGCGGCGCGGCTGGCGCATCGCTGAAGTTCCCGTCCCGACTATTTATCAACGGGAAAAAAGCAAGATCAGGCCGTTTCAGGATGGTTGCCGATGGGGCGCGTGTTTGATGCGCCATGCGTTGAGGCGCGCTGAAGTCGCGCGGTGAATTCTTTCTGAACCTTTTTTTGGTAAGGGAAAAGGTGCTCAATGTGCGCGCAAACGACGAGGTAATGTTTCACCACGCGCGGATTTTTAAGAGCGAGGCAAAGTAAATAACGCCAAAATTTCCAGCGCGTGTTGCGCATGACGCCCTGTCTCCAGAGGATGAAAAAGAGGGCGTGGATATCGGACCAGCGCGGCGCGTGGGAGGCGGCTTTGAAGCGCGGCGCGCCGAGGATCAGAAAATGCCGATAGACTCGATCGAGAAACCGGCGCGGTTCGTAAAGTTCTCCAACGGCTTCGATGTATTCCTTGCCGATTTCTTCCGCAGGCCGCGTGGGAATAAAATTCATCACGCCGGTGGCGGCGGTTTCCAGCAGTCTGTTTTCTTGTTGAAGGCGTTTCCACAGCGCGGCTCGCGGAAGGGCTTGGAGAATGGAAAGGAAGGCGATGGGAATGGACGTTTGCTCGACAAACTGCGCGATGCGGCGTCCCGCTCCGGCGGTTTCGCCGTCGAATCCAAGAATAAACGCTCCCATGACGCGCAGACCGGCGCACGTAATTTTTTCCACCGCTTCTGCAATAGGGGCGCGCGTGTTTTGTTGTTTGTGCGCGGCGTTGAGCGTTTGTTCGTCCGGCGTTTCGATGCCCAGAAACACGGCGTTAAAGCCGCATTCTACCATGAGATTGAGAAGTTCCGCTTCGTGGGCGAGGTTGACGGACGCTTCCGTGCTGAAAAAGAAGGGATAGCCGTGTTTCTGCTGCCATGCTTGGAGCTGTTTTAATAAAGCCCGCGCGCGCGTTTTGTCGCCGATGAAGTTATCGTCCACCACAAATACGCCCCGATCCCAACCTGATTTTCTTAAAACGTCTAACTCGGCGAGGAATTGTTCCGGTGTTTTTGCGCGCGTTTTTCGTCCGTAAAGGGAGGTGATGTCGCAAAATTCGCATTGAAAAGGACAGCCGCGCGAGAACTGCACGGAAGCGGTTTCGTAAGCGTTCAGTTCTAACAAATCAAAACGGGGCGTCGGCGATTGCGCGAGGTCGGGATATTGGCCCTCGGCGGAGAAACGGCCTTGGGTTTCACCGCGTTGAAGGGCTTGGATAAAGGGGGAAATCGTGATTTCTCCTTCATTCAAGATGAGATAATCCGCGCCGACGGCTTCCGCTTCCTGCGGCCATGAGGTGGGATACATGCCGCCAACGGCGACGCGCTTGCCGCGGCGTTTGGCTTCGCGGATTTGTTCCAAGCAATCTTCTTTCTGGACGTTCATGGCGGAAAACATGACAAGTTCCGCCCAGTTCCATTCTTCTTCGCTAACGGCTCGCAGGTTGCGATCCGCAAGTCGAAGTTCCCATTCCTTCGGCAGGAGCGCGGCTACGGTGATGAGATTGAGCGGCGGGAAAAGCGCTTTGCGCGTGGTCAATTCCAAAACTCCCTCAAATGACCAGAAAGTTTGGGGGAATCGTGGGTAGATCAGAAGCGCGCGCACGGTAAGAGCTTGTCAAAAAGTGTGAGAAACGACAAGTTGCGAGCGCATGGTGAGCAAAGAAAAGGAAGTTTTTTTTAAAATCAGCCTAAGCCGCAACGGGTGGCTGTGGATTGTTTTTCTCATTGCTGTTTATTTTTCGCTGGCATGGAGCGGCGTTTATGTTTTTTCCGGCGCGGATGTAGGGATTTTGTTGGCCTGTTTTGCGTGCGAGCTGTTGGACAGTTCCGTGGGCATGGGTTATGGCACGACGTTGACGCCGCTTTTGTTGTTGATGGGGTTTCATCCTTTGGCGTTTGTTCCGACGATTTTAATGTCGGAACTTTTGACCGGTTTTGCCGCCGCTTTTTTTCATGCTGAAGCTGGCAACGTGCGATTCGTGCGGCATTCGACGCATCTGCGCGCGGCGATGATTTTGTCGGCGGGCAGCATCGCGGGTGTTTTGGTGGGCGTTCACTTGGCGCTCAAACTTCCTCAAAAC